>NZ_DASXHW010000489.1:0-33138 GCF_036488105.1 Mycobacterium sp.
CCCCTCGCGGCCGATGCCGGACTGCTTGAATCCGCCGAACGGGCTGGCGAAGTCGAGCACCGCAGTCGAGTTGACGGCTACCGAACCCACCAGCAGCCGGGCCGCCACTGCCGCCGCCCGTTCCTCGTCGGCAGACCACACCGCGCCGACCAGGCCGTAGCGGGAGTCGTTAGCGATGGCCACCGCGTCGTCGGCGGTGTCGTCGTGGGCGATCACGACCGCGACCGGACCGAAGACCTCCTCGCGGGCGATCTCCATGTCGTTCGTCGCCGCGACGAGCGCGGGGGAGACGAACCATCCGGGGCGGTCGGGTCGCTCACCTCCGGCCAGGATGGCGGCGCCGTCGCCCGGCGCGCGCCGCAGGAACCCCTCGACCCTGTCGCGCGCGGCCTCGTTGATCAGCGGGCCGACATCGGTGGCCCGGTCAGCGGGATCTCCGACGACCAGACCGGCGACCGCGGAGGTGAGTGCGGCCACGAACTCGTCATACCGGCTGCGCGGCAACAAGATACGGGTCAGTGCGGCGCATAGCTGACCATTGTTGCCCATCACACCGGCGACCAACCCGGGCAGCGTCGTCTCCAGTGGTGCGTCGGGCAGCACGATGGCGGCAGACTTTCCGCCCAGCTCGGTGCTGCAGCGGCGGATGCGGGAGCCGCACGACGCCGCAATCTGTGAGCCGACGGCCGTCGACCCGGTGAAGCTGATCTTGTCGACGCCTGGATGATCGGTCAGCAGCTCGCCGGTTTTGGCACCGCCGTTGACGACATTGACCACTCCATCGGGCAATCCGGCTTCCTCGATCGCCTCCATCAGCATGCCGAATTCGAGCGGGGCGTCAGGCGATGGCTTGAGCACCACCGTGCAACCCGCGGCAAGGGCAGGGCCGAGCTTCAGCGCGGAGATGAACAGCGGCGTATTCCACGGCACGATGGCGCCGACGACGCCGACCGGAAGCTGACGCACCTCGACGGTGCCTCCGGTCATGGAAGCCCGCCTCGACGAGAAGGGATAGTCCGGGGCGATTGCCGCATAGGCGCGTAGCACGCCGACCGCGGTGATGACCTGGCCGAACGTGCTCCAGGATCGCGGCGAGCCGATCTCCGCGGTCGTCAGGTCGGCCAGTTCGCCTTTGCGTGCGTTCAGCGCATCGGCGAGTCGGCCCAGCGCTGCGCCGCGATCGGCGGCGGGCACCCGCCCCCAGTCCGGCAGTGCGCCGCGGGCGGCCGCGACCGTGGAGTCCACTTCGGCCGCGCCGGCAACACCCACGGAGCCGAGCAGCTCGCCGGTGCTCGGCGACGTCACGTCCAATGTCCCGGCGTGCGCATCCGACACCCATTTGCCTGCGACATAGCTCGCCGCCAACTCGACCATGGCCACCGATTCTGGCAGCAATGTCATCTTTCGACAAGCAGCTTATTGGTGATGAAGCGACTTTTCAGTTCCGGTTCTGCAGATTTTCTGACAGTATTGGTCACTATGACTGCATCGCCCGACGCCTACGCCGGACGGCCGTGGGTGCTGGTCGTCGAGCGTGGCAAGATCGCCGAGTTCGCCGATGCCATGTTGTGCGACGATCCCGCCTACCGTGGTCCGGACGCGATCATCCCGCCGACGTTCCTGACTACCGCCGGCCGCTGGGCACCGGCCGGCGTCCGGGTCGACGTGGGGTTCGACCGCAAGCGCCTGCTGCACGGCGAGCAGGAGTACATCTTCCACGGCGATCTGCCCGCCACCGGGGATGTCCTGACGGCGCACGAGAGGGTCGTCGACCGGTACTCGAAACCGGGCAAACGCGGGGGCACAATGCGTTTCGCGACCGTGGTCACCGAGTACCGCGACACTCGGGGAGCACTCGTCGCCGAGGCCAAAGCCACCTTCATCGAAACGGCCCCCCGATGAGCCCCGCCGACGGCGCAGGAGCGCAGCTGACGGCGACCACCGCGTTGAGTGTCGGCACGCAGGCGCCGGCTCGCGATTTCGGACCGCTGACCCGGCAGATGTTCGTCCGCTACGCGGGCGCGTCCGGAGACCTCAACCCCATGCATTACGACGATCAGCTCGCGCGGTCCGCCGGCTACCCCTCGGTGTTCGCGCAGGGCATGTTCTCTGCGGCGCTGCTGGCCGGGTTCGCCACCGACTGGCTGGGCGCGGGCAGCGTGCGCCGTTTTGGCGTCCGGTTCCGCGAGCAGGTCTGGCCGGGCGATGTGCTGACCTGTTCGGGCACGGTGACCGCGGTGTCTGCGGAGTCCGACGCGAACCGGGTGAGCGTGGAGTTGACCGCCACCCGGCAGACGGGCGGTGTGGCGATCACCGGCACCGCGGAGTTTCTCCTCTCGCGAAACGCCGGTGGGCGCGACGCGGGCACCCGAGATCGGCCATAGGCTTAACTCGCTATGTCCGAAGCCTCGATCGTCCGCCGGGCCAGTTACGGCCCCTCCAGCCCCGCCGTGGGCGCTCGCGGCGCCACCACCCGAGGCCGGATCACCGAGGTCTCGCTCGAGTTGTTCGGCAGGGTCGGGTACTTCGACACGTCGGTCGACGCGATCGCGAAAGCAGCCGGGGTATCCCGGGCCACCCTCTACCAGTACTTCAAGGGCAAGGACGAGATCTTCCTCGAGCTGCTCAACGAATGTGGCAGCGCATTGTTTCGGGTGGCCCGGCGCATCGGTGCGCTCGGGCCGGACGAGGTGGGTTTCGACAACCTGAACTGGTGGCTGGGCGAATGGAGCTGGGTTTTCGACAAGTACTCCACGATGTTCGTGCAGTGGACGGCGATCGCTTCGTCTGACACCAAGGTGCGTCCCGAAATCACCCGGTTCGTGCGCAGTTACAACCATCGTGTCGCCGAGCGGCTCGCCGCGTCGGGCCTGAAGGGTCTGGACCCGGAAGTCGCGGCCATGACGATGACCGCGCTGGTGCACCGCATCAATCTGTTCGTGCACACCGACCGCGCCTACGGCCGCAGCGCCAAGGACGCGGTTGACACGTTGTCGGTCTTCCTGCAACTGATGTTGTTCCCCGACACCCCGCCATCCGTGTTGACCTCGCTAGGTCTGCACGCCAGCGCCGACCCCGCGGCTGAGGTGGACGCGGTCGCAGTGCCCCCGGCACCGGACGTCGAAGGGCTGTCGGTCAGCGAGCGCACCGCGAGCCTCAGCAAGCGGGCCGTCATCACGGTGAATGCTTTGGCCGATGCCGGCGCCGCTCAATTCCGTGCGCGGGGCTACCGCAGCACCAGTGTCGATGACATCGTCGAGTCGGCCAACGTGGCGCGAGGCACGTTCTACAAATACTTCAGCGACAAGCAGGATCTGCTCGCCGCCGTGGCCGCCGAAATCTACGGCGCTGGAATGGCATTCGCCCACCGGATCGCTGACGTCGATCCGGTGGCCAAGAAGTCGACTCTCCGGCAGTGGCTGGGCACCTACGTCGAGTTCTACGACCGGTATTCGGGTTGCATCGAGGCATGGGCGGAGGGCACTACCGACGATCCCACCATCGTGAGCATCGGAGAGAACGGACAGGTCCAGATGGATATCGGTGCGGCCAGGATGCTGATCCGCGGACCGGATCGGTACCCGTTCGATCCGGTGGTCTCGGCGCTGATCCTGCGAGCGCTCGTCACCCGGGTGCCGCAGGCCGCTCTCGATCTACCCGACCCGATTGACGACGACGATCTGATCGATGTGTTGATGACCTGCATCAATCGCGGGTTCTTCGGACGCACGAAGTAGTCGGGTCGTGCGCTACGCGGTCGTGACACCCGCGGCGATGAGTTCATCGATCGTCGGCGCTGAATATCCCAACTCGCGCAGGATCTTTCGGTTGTGCTCGCCCAGCGCGGGCACGTCACCGATCAGCGGATCGACGCCGGCCAGGGCAGCGGGCGGCGGCAGCGCGGCGGCCGGACCGCCCGGCGTCTGAATCTCGTGCCACCGGTCCCGGCCGACAAGTACCGGATGCAGCCACAACTGGTCGACACCGTTCATGCGCGCGTGTGCCACGCCCGCGCTCTGCAGGCGCTCCTCGAGTTCCCCCGCGCTCAGCCGGGCCGTCACGGACGTGATGATCGCCTCCAACTCGTCGCGGTTCGCAACCCGATCCGGGTTCGTAGCGAACCGCGGGTCTGCGACGAGATCCGTTCTGTCCAAGACGGTCTCGCAGAGCCGTTGCCACTCGGCGGGGTTCTGCACGGCGAGCAACACTGTTCCGCCGTCGCCGGCCAAGAACGGGCCGTACGGGGCGATCGTCGGATGCCGCGCACCCGTGCGGGGCGGCGCCGTTCCGCCGTACCTGCCGTAGTAGAGCGGCTGGGACATCCACTCAACCAAGGCGTCGAACAGCGACACCGACACCGGATGTACCGCACCGGTAGTGGCGCGGGTGTAGAGCGCGGTGAGGACTCCGGAGAAGGTGAACATGCCGGCGGCGACGTCGGCGATCGACACACCGGTGCGCGCCACCTCGGCCGGCGAGCCGGTCACCGACAGAAGCCCAGCCTCGGCTTGTACCAGCAGGTCGTAAGCCTTGCGGTCGCTCCAAGGGCCGTCTTGACCGTAGCCGCTGATCGTCGCCGTGATGATCTGCGGATGCGTGCGGGCCACCGATTCGGCATCCAATCCCATCCGAGCCGCAGCACCCGGCGCGAGATTCTGCACCAGCACGTCGGCGCCCTCCAGCAGACGCTCAACGATGCGTCTGCCCTCGGGTTGCTTGAGGTCCACGGTCAACGACTCTTTGCCGCGATTCAGCCAGACGAAGTAGCTCGACTCCCCGTGCACCGTCCGGTCATAGCCGCGGGCGAAATCGCCGCCCTGCGGCCGCTCGACCTTCACCACCCGCGCGCCCAGGTCGGCGAGCTGGCGGGTCGCATATGGTGCCGCGACTGCCTGCTCGAGGCTCACCACAGTGATGCCCGTCAACGGAGCATTCGTCAATTCTGGCCCATTCCTGAAACTAATGACGGCAATGTCAGATCAAAGCTAGCAGCCTCCTGAATCCCGCCGCTGATCAAGACGAAGCGGCGACCGCCATCCCGGTGATCCATTCCGGCACGGGCTCATAAACCAACGGCGTGACCGGCCGCCCACCGCCCGCAGCGCCCGCGGCAAGCCAGGTCCTGACCTCATTGGCGCCCGCGCCCGCACGGGCGTGAGCGTTGTCGACGAGTCGAATCAGTGCAGCGACATCCCAGTTCGACATCGCGTCCAATACCTCGGCGTCCCAGTCGGGACGGATCTTCGTGCGCGCCTCCGCCATACCCTCGGCGATGATCCGCGCCCGGTCCTCGTCGCTGATGTCGTAGGTATCGACCTCAAGACTTGGGGGTGAATGCGACAACCCTCCGGTGCCGATCACCAGCACCCGCTCCGCGATGCCGTCGAGGAACCGGCCAACCTCGGTACCGAATTCAGCCACCCGGCGGCCGGTCGGAAGTGGAGCCGTGGCACAGTTCACCGGCACTGGGATGACCGGCTTGACCGACAACTCCCCGAGAAGATCCCGAACGGGTTGGGCGAACGCGTGATCCAGTCCGATATCACGACACGCGGCGACGTCGAATCCCGCTGACAGCAGGTGCTCACACAGTCGGCGTGCCAGCTCGGACGGGACGTTCAGGTCGCCGGCCGGATGGCCGCCCTCGGCCAGAATCGACGCGGACAATGCAACCCCGAACGCCGGCACTACATGGCGAAACGCGCGCCGGTGGTCGCCGCCGAACACAATCACCACGTCGGGATCGAACTGCTGTGCTCGCGCCGCCGCTGACGTCAGCGCCGAGCGGAACCGGCGACCGAAGGCGTGCTCGACGTCGCGTTCCTTGCCCGGGCTGTGACTTGCGCAGACAACCAGCCGCTCAGGCGTCACGTCCATCACCTCCGCTAGAAGTGACACCAATGTTAGATGAGTCTGGGTGGGGTGGCGAAACCCGCCGCCGCGTCACACCGTGACGACGATGCCTTGGGTCAGGGCCACGATGACGCCGAGGATCACGATGAACGTCACGCTTCCTGCGACGAGCCGGATCGTTTCTCGCGTCAGCGCGTCGTTGGTCTGCGGAGGAAGAAAGAATTCCGCGGGCATCTCATTCATACGGTCACTTGCCACCAGGTCTCCCTCTGGATCACGGAATGTAAGGGCTGTCGGCGCCAGTCACCGCGCGCAGCACTACGAGCGGGATGATGAGAAAGACAAAGAAGGTGACCTGGAAGACGATGAACCAGGCGCCCAGTCGCATGAGTTCGAAGCGCCATCGCGGAATCACCACTTCGTAGTTGAGGTAGTCGTCGAATTCCTGCTGCTTGGTCGAGACCAATTCCTTGATGGCAACGGCTGTCCCGCCTCGACTTTCGGTTCCGCCGGGCGGCGGCAACGTGGTGCGTGGGACGGTGAAACGATCCAATCGGCAGAATCGCTCGAAATGGTTGAGGCCGCGAATCGGTGGTTTACCGGCCCAATAGGCGATCAGGTTGGGCCACACGCACATGATGCCGATGGTCCAGAGCAAGGTGATGCGACCGCCGTTGCCCCACTGGAGAACGGGCCCGATGCCGGGATCGTACGTCCACCATCCCATCGCCGTGGCGGTGCCCTCGACGGCGAAGTCCCAGACGTAGTTGACCGGAATCGCAAGCACCACCATGGATTTGAGCATGCTCCAACCGAACCGCGCGGACACCCATTGACTCAGCCACAACACCAGGATCGCGTGTACTCCCCAGTACACCGCGTACGCGAACGGCATGAACAGCGGATCGTTGGGAGTCTTGATCGGCAGCCACTCGAGTAGATGGTGTTGCGCAAACGCCGGACTGTAGAACAACATCTGGCCCCAGTCGCCGACGGTCTCCATCCAGTACACCGCAAGGCTGTTGAACAGGAACAGGAAGCCCCAGGTCAGGCGCCGCCGCCGGATGACATCGGCTACCGCCAGAACAATGAAGACGCTGCCGGCGATCGGTATCACCCAGTTGAAGAACCAGACCCCGGATGGGTCGAGGGTTGCTGGTGGTGCCAATTGTGACGTGGCGAAAAGCATCGTTGCCTCTCGACGAGCAAGTGAGGGAGCGGGCTCCAGCACGTTCAGGCGATCTTTCTACATGTGTAACCTAGTTCACTATATCTGGTTTGTCACCAGAATCTGTGATGGAGGGTGTTGCTCGCCGCGCTGATGAACCGGCTGTACCGATAGCCGCACCCGCATCTGCAGCCGGACGTTGACACTGTGACAGTGAACTGTCATCTTTGGTTTGGTCATGTCAAAGGAGCTGCGCCGTGACGGATCTGAAGTCCCCTAGCCAGGCAGAGCTGTCTGCCATGGAAATCGCACGGATCAAGACCGTTCGGCCAGTGCTGTTCTGGTCGAGCCTCGGCGCGGTATGCGTCGTGATCGCCGCCTACGTCTACATCTCATGGATCGCGTCGGGCAATGCAACCCCGGTGAATCCAGGTCCCGACCCGATCCCCGGAGCGACCCGATGGGCGATGACCGCCTTCCAAATCGCTTGCCCAATCCTGGCATTGGTCGCGATCGGCTACGTAATCCGTAAGAGCGTGCGCGAGCGTCAACTCTGCGTCGAAGCGGCCATCGTGATCGGATCGGCGATCGCGTGGTGGCATGACCCGCTGATCAACTGGTTCCAGCCAGCACTGTTCTACAACGCCGGCCTGGTGAACTTTGGCAACTGGACCCAGAACATCCCCGGCTGGTTGAGTCCCGACGGTCGATTGATGGCCGAACCGGTGCTGATGATCGGAATGATCTACGTCTGGATGCCGCTGGCGATGGGCTCGCTCGCCCGCTGGGCGATGGGTCGCGCCAGGCATCGGTGGCCGGCACTGGGACCCGTCCGTACCTTCTGCGCCGGGTGGCTCACGGTCTACGTGATCGAGTTTCCACTCGAGATCTTTGCGGTGCGCCACGGTCTGCTCGGTTATCCGGCGTCGATTCCCGGCGTCACGTTGTGGGCCGGTCAGACCATCCAGATTCCGCTGTACGGCCCCGTCCTATGGTCGCTGGTGCTGAGTTCGAGTGGTGCGCTGATGTTTTTCCGAAACCGCGACGGCAGGATCCGGGTGGAGACGGGTGTGGAGACTCTGCGGTGGACCGGTCCATGGGTCAGGGGACTGCTCAGAGTGCTGGCGGTCACCGGCTTTCTGCACGTGGTGGCGATCGGTGTGTACGACGTGCCGGTGAACCTCGCCGGGTTCTACGCCGGTCCGACCCAGAACTACCCGAGCTATCTGCGTACGCAGTACTGCGGACCGGGAACGCCCCGGCACTGCCCCGATGGCACCCGGATGGCCGATCGCTAGGTCGCGCTACTTCAGGACCGCGGGCAGGGCGGCGAACTCCTGGCGGATCAGGTCGTCGAGCGAGCGGCCCGGCGTCGCCAACCACTGGTTGAGGGCCCGCTCGACCAGCAACATGCCGACCGCCGCCAATAGCCGGCATTCGCTATCGGGTGCCGGCAATCGGCGGCGTTCGGCGATCACCTTGGCGACGGTCTCGGCGTTGGCCTCGTGGTTTCGGCGTTCGCGGCCCACCAGCACCAGCGACGACGCGACCGCCTCGTGGTACTGCGCGATCCTTTTACGGATGCGCTTGAGGCCCGGCGCCAGCAGGGCGAACGAATTCGCCAACGCCTCGAAATCTGACACCTTCTCCGGTTGAGCGAGGTAGACGCCACTTACGGCGTCGATGAAGTCGTACTCACCGAAGAAGAGCACCGACTCTTTGGTGGGGAAGTAGCGGAAGAAGGTTCTCGGTGAGACGCCGACGCTCTCGGCGATCTGGTCCGTGGTGGTCTCGTCGTACCCGTTGGTGCTGAAAAGATTCAGGGCCGCGTTCAGCAGAGCATTCCGGATCCGGTCCGCGTGCTCGTCGCGCGGTGATCGGTCGCCCCGGGCCATCGGCCAACCTCCTCATACGTACGGGTGTCCTGACAGTACAACGGCCACGGGTGCCGGCACATCGTTGACACCCGCCGTGGTACCGACGATACTTCGAATATATGACAGTGCACTGTCAAAATGGTACGTCGGCACCGGTCGGCGCGTGCAGAGAGGATCTCCGTCTCGATGACCGATCTAGGCGTGACCGGAACACTGAATATCAACGATCTGCCCTTTGCGGAGGACCGTACCCGCGCCTGGCGGGAGCTACGGGAGGCGGGCCAGGCGGTGAGGTCGGGTGACGAGGTTGTACTGACCAGCGCCGAGGCCGTCGAGTTCGCGGCCAAGAGGCCTGAGATCTTTTCGTCGGCAAGAGCTTTCGACCGTCTGGGAAGCCCCGTTCCGCTGGTGCCGATCGCGATCGATCCACCGGATCACACCCGGTTCCGCCGAATGCTCGATCCGTTCTTCAGCCCAAAGAAGATGGCCGAACGTGAGCCGGAACTACGCAGGCAGGCAGGTGAATTGATTGACGCTATCGTGGTGCGCGGCGAGTGCGACGTGGTAACCGATCTCGCCACGCCGTTTCCTTCCCAGGTCTTTTTGACGTTGTTCGGGCTGCCCATGGCGGACCGCGACCGGCTGGTGCGGTGGAAGGATGCGATTCTGCAATTCACCGATCCGAGTAGCACCGAAGCCACCCCGGAGGTGATGGCTCACGCGCTGGAGTTGTTCACTTATCTGACCGAGCACATCGCTGAGCGGCGCGCCGATTCGACCGGCAGCGACATGCTCACCGAGCTGATTCAAGACACCGGCGAAGGCGGCATGTCGGACGACGAAATCCTCGGCCTGTGCTTCATGTTCGTGCTGGCCGGGCTGGACACCGTCACCTCTGCCGTCGGATTCTCCCTCGCCAGGCTGGCCGCCGACACCGAGATGCGCCGCCGTGTCGCGAACGACTTCACGCTCATTCCGGCATTCATCGAGGATATTTTGCGCGTCGACGGACCTGTCCCGTTCGCGCCACGTGTCACCACCGAGGAGGTCGAGGTGGCGGGCAGGCTGGTGCCCAAGGACACCACGGTCATGCTCAGTTATGGCAGCGCGGACCGTGATCCGCAGCGGTATCAGGATGCCGATGAGGTTCATCTCGACAGCAAGGTCGTGCACTTTGCGTTCGGCCGTGGTCCGCACCGGTGCCTGGGTTCGCATTTGGCGCGTCTCGAACTCCGACTGATCCTCGAGGAATGGCATTCCCGCATACCCGAATACACTCTGGCTCAAGGTAAGCCACCACAGATGCCCTGGCCGACCGGGACGATGTCGTTGCAATCAGTCCCGCTGAACTTCAAGCCGTCATAGCGGGTCGTCATCCGACCTTCGGGATGATTTCCTCGGCCACCCACTGCATGTGGTCGAGATAGGCATTAAGTCCTTCCAGCGCAGGCGGATTGACCCAGGTGTCCGTGACGCCGCGCTCGGCGAGCATGTTGCAGTTGTCGATCACCTGCTGGGCGTTCTGGCCGAAATGCGCGTTGGGGTCGTCGACGATGGCGTGCTCTTCGCCGATGGACAGCACCGCCAGGCTGTAGAACAGCGAGAACGGCCGGTCGTCAAACCCCGGCTGCGAGCGCAAGTAGTCCAGCTTGGCCGGCAGTTCGTCGGGCTTCGTCAGCCATGGCGCCCAGCCGTCGCCGAACTTGGCCGCCCGGCGCAGCACCGCGTCGGCATCCCCGCCCATCCACACCGTCGGGTGGGGTTTGGAGATCGGCTTGGGCCCGAACGCGATGTCGCCGAACTTGACGAACTCGCCGTCGAAGTTCGGCGAATCGCTGTGCCACAACTCGAACATCGCCTCGAGACACTCGTCCGCGATGCGGCCACGCTTGGAGAAGGGTACGCCGATCGCGTCGTATTCCTCTTTGAGCCAGCCGACACCGACGGTGGTCTGGGCCCGACCGCCACTCAGCCAGTCGAGCGTCGCGATCTGCTTCGCGGCGATGATCGGGTTGTGTAGCGGCAGGATCGTGACCATCGAACCGATGGTGATTTTCGACGTGGCGCCGGCGACGAAGGCCTGGGCGGTGGTCGCTTCGAAGTAATGATCTCCGGAGAACTCGAGATGACTAGTCGGAGTGAGGAAGTGCTCGGGCAAGAAGACCATCGAAAAGCCCAGTTGCTCGGCGCGTTGGGCCACTCGGGCGATGTCGGTGCCGGTGAGTTGGTGTTCCCACGGCTGCGTGATCGCGGCAACGTGCATGCAGTTGGGGAGGTTGACGGCGAATCTCATCTGGCGCCTTCCGTTCATGGTCCGGTGGTGACTGGGGAACCCATGGCGCCCGGACCGCGGCGCCATATGGCAGGTAATAGGATGGGCCATGTTGACTATGACAGTCAACTGTCATAGTGTGACGTATCCCTGGCCGTTGCGAAAGGCGTGTGGCGTGGCTCCGAACCTTTTCATAGCGCTCACCAACCCGATCGAGGGTGAAGACGATGCCTTCAACAAGTGGTACGACGCTCAGCACGTGCCCGAGGTTCTCGACGTACCGGGGGTGGTTGCGGCGCAGCGTTACGACATCACCGAACTGCACGTGCCGGACGACGAGGACCTGCCGGCTCAGCTACCGCCGCCGACGCACCGTTACATGGTGATCTATGAGCTGGACAACGAGCCCGATGTCGTGATGGCGGAATTCCTGAAGCGTGTGATGGCCGGAACGCTGTCATTGGGGGAGTGGCTCGATCTGAACACGGTGTCCCTCACTGGCTGGGCACCGCGCGGCGAACGCGTGCTGGCAGACCGGTAGAGGGCTGCCAATGCCATTGGCGATAACCGAGGATCACCGCGCACTCGCCCAAGTGGCGAACGCGATGGTGGCCGGGCGTGCGGGCACAGCGGGTGCCCGCCGGATTCTCCTTGACCGCGAAAAGACCGGCCGGTGGTGGTCTACCGACGGACTCTGGAAAGAGATCGTCTCGACTGGGTGGCTTGGCCTGCACGTCGACGAACAGTTCGACGGTCAGGGTTATGGACTGCCTGAACTGACCATCGTGCTGGAGCAACTCGGTCGCGCGGCGGTGGGTGGACCTTTTCTGCCCACGGTCGTGGTGTCCGCGGTGATCGCCGAAGCAGGGACCGACGGCCAGCGCGAGCGGTGGTTGCCGCGGCTGGTGTCCGGTGATGTGGTCGCGGGCGTCGGCACGAACGGCGATGCCTCCGTTCGTGATTCGACGGTTTCCGCCGCTGGAGTGCCGGCATTGGCCGAGGCAGGCGCTGACCTGTTCCTGCTTCCCGCCGGCGACGACCTCGTCCTGGTGCAGGCCGGTGACGGTGTCAGTATCCGAACCTTCGACTCGGTGGACCGGCTGCTTGCCCCGGTGGTAGTGGTCAGCCTCAGCAGCGTGCCTGCTGCCGAGATTTTCCCCGGCGCGACCGGGATAGCGACGCGCATTCTTCGGCTGCTGGCCGCGGCCGAAGCGGTTGGCGGGCTGGGCGCCTGTACCGAGATGGCGACGGCCTACGCCGTCGGTCGCGAGCAGTTCGGCAGGCCTATCGGCTCGTTCCAGGCGGTAAAACATCACTGCGCGAACATGCTCGTCGATACCGAGCTCGCAACCGCCGCGACGTGGGACGCCGCACGCGCCGTTGGCGCGGAGGCTGAGTTGGCTGCGACGATGGCTGCCGGACACGCGCTGACCGCTTACCAGCGGGTGGCGCTGCAAAACGTGCAGGTGCACGGCGGCATCGGCTATACCTGGGAGCACGACGCTCACCTCTACATTCGACGAGCCGCCATCCTGCAGGCCTTCGCCGGCGATCAGGATGCGCTGCGGGACAAGGTGATCGCGCTACAGCGCGACGGCGTGCGCCGGCGACAGTCTGTAGACCTGCCCGAGGGCGCCGAACAATATCGTCAGGCAGCACTGGATTTTCGGGCCGAACTGGAGGCCTCCGACGTCGACGACCGCCAACGGCTCTGGGCGCGCAGTGGCTATCTGCAACCACATTGGCCCGCGCCGTATGGACGGGCTGCGGACAGCGTCGAGCAGTTGATCATCGAGGACGCTCTTGACGGGTTGGACAAACCGAGCCTGGGCCTCGGCGAATGGGTGGTGCCGACGCTGCTACAGCACGGGAGTGCCGAGCAGGTCGACCGATTGATCTGGCCGAGCCTCGAGGGTGAGCTGCGGTGGTGCCAGCTGTTCAGTGAGCCCGGCGCAGGCTCGGATGCGGCGGCGGTTGCCACCAAGGCCAGGCGGGTCGATGGCGGTTGGGTGGTCTCTGGACAGAAAGTGTGGACCAGTGATGCGGTGAACTGCCAGCGCGGGCTGGCCACGGTGCGTACCGATCCGAATGTAGGCAAGCACAAAGGCATTACGGCGATGATCATCGACCTCAACGACTCGGCGGTGCGGATCCACCCGCTCACCGAGATCACCGGCGAGACGCTGTTCAACGAGGTCTTCTTCGACGACGTGTTCGTCCCCGATGGCGATGTGGTCGGCGCCGTCAACGACGGCTGGAGCGTGGCGATGGCGGCCTTCGGCAACGAGCGGGTGTCGATCGGAGGTGGCTCGGTCACGATGACCGCCGACGCTTTGATCGATCTGCTGGCACGGCATCGGCCCGACGACGGTAGCGTTGCCCGCGAGGTCGGCGCACTGTTGATCGAGTCGTACACCTTGGCCACGCTGAATCTGCGGCAGGCCGCCCGGGCCGTCTTTGACGCCGGGCCAGGAATCGAAGGCAACATCGCCAAGCTGTTCGGGGCCGAGCACGCTCAGCGGGTGGCAGAGTTGGCATTGCGCATCGCCGATCAGGCCATCCTCGTCGGCGAGGAACCCGACGTCGTGCACGACTTTCTGTTCAGCCGGTGCCTGACGATCGCGGGCGGCACGTCGGAAATCGTCAGAAACCTGATCGCCGAGCGCATTCTGGGATTGCCGCGCGATCCACCGCCCAAGTAGATCGGAGCCCCATATGACCTGCGCCGTCGTCGGGATCGGCCGTACGGAGTACTCCCGTAACTCCGGCCGCACGACCCGCGGGATGGCCGTGGCCGCCTGCCGCGATGCCATCGCCGATGCAGGCCTCACGCCGGCCGACGTCGACGGTATCTGCACTTTCATGGCCAACGACTCCGAGCAGCCGATCTTCGTCGGGTGGGCACTGGGTATCGACGAATTGGCTTGGGCCAACGCCATGTACGGCGGCGGCAATCTCGTGGCTGACCAAATCGCCACCGCCGCTGCGGTCATCGAGGCCGGTATGTGCAAGGCCGTGCTGGTGTACCGGTCGCTCAATGGCCGGTCGGGCTACCGGTTCGGCCATGTCGAGGGACCAATGCAGGTGCAGCACCACGACCAGTTCGACACGGCGTCCGGTTTCATGGTGCCGCCGCAGTGGTTCGCGATGTGGGCCCGTCGCCATCAGCATGAGTACGGCTCCACCAGCGAGGATTTGGGGCACATCGCGATCACTCAGCGTAATCATGCGGGGCCCAACGAGCACGCTCTGCGACGCGAACCGCTGACCATGGATGACTACCTCGCGGCGCGCTGGATCAACGAGCCGTTCCGGGTACTGGATTGCACATCGGAGGTCGACGGCGCGGTAGCGGTGCTGATTGTAGGTGAGGATCTTGCCCGCAATACCAAGCAGCCCCCGATGTGGCTGGTCGGATCGTCGAATTCGCAGGGCGGGGCCGGCTGGAGCGAGTGGGACGACCCCACCGAGATGTATTCGCGCACAGCAGGTCCAAGGATCTGGGAGAAGACAGGCCTGAATCCCGCCGATATGGACGTGGCATGCATGTACGACTGCTTCACCTACACCGTGATGGCCACCATGGAGGGCTTCGGCTTCTGCGAGAAAGGCGAGGTGGGCAAGTTCTTCTCGACCGGACGCGCCACCTACGGCGGTGACGTAGTGGTCAACCCGCACGGTGGACTGCTGTCCGAGGGCTACATCCACGGCCTTAACCACCACTACGAGGCGGCGCTACAACTGCGCCACGCGGCCGGTGTGCGGCAGGTTGAGGACGCCCAACTGGCACTGGTGACTGCGGGCGGCGGGCCCTTCGGCGGTGCGAACGTCTACAGCAGGGAGCACCCATGACGAATCCCGCACTGGCGGCACCGGTTCCGGTGCCCGACCCGGATTCGGCGCCGTATTGGCAGGGTCTCAAGGATGGCAAGTTGATGCTGTGCCGCTGCGACGACACCGGGAAATGGATCCACCCGCCGCTGGAACGCAGCCGGTACACCGGTGGTCCCGTGCACTTCGAGGAAGTGAGCGGGGACGGCACGATCTTCAGTTACATCGTGGTCCGCCAGGCCCTCGTTCCCGGCCGGGTGCCGCCGTACGTCGTCGGGCTCGTCGAACTGGTGGAGCAGCCGGGCCTACGGATCAACGCGGTCATCGATGCGGATCCGGCCGATGTCCGAATCGGTCAGCCGGTGCAGATGCGCATCGTCGACCTCGGCGAAAGCGGTTATCGGATACCCGAATTCGTCATCAACGAGGTGTAGACAGCAGTCAGCTCAACAACGTCCCGGTGCCCAGGTCGGAATAAGCCTGAGCGAAGCGGTCGAGCACCGCGCCGACGACCTCGACCGAATACATCTGGTCGGGTGCGATCGCCCACATGCAGAACCCCCAGGCCGGGCTCTCGCGATAAGCGGTCCACATCGCCTCGCGGGTGGGTACCGAGGTGACGCCGGCGTCGAGCAAACGACCGCGGTAGTTGTCCAGCAACTCACGCTCGTGCGCCCGCCGAAGCTCCGGGGATAGCGCGGCGATCAACGCATAGCCAATGTCGTGTGACCACGAGCCGCGCCGAATCAGTTGCCAGTCAAGGACACCCATTCGGCCGTCGGGCAGCACATACGTGTTGCGCGGATGCGGGTCGCCGTGCAGCACTGTGATCGGGTCGCGAGCCACCCGCTCCTGGAGGCTCCAGAACGCCGACTCCATCCCGTCCATGTCGGTGCCCGCGGTATCCAGGAGGGCCTTCTTGTAGGGGGCGTCCATCAGTCCGCGGATTATCGCAAACCCGTTGTCGCGCAGAAAGTCTGCAAATCCACCTGTGACGGGATCCTGTAGCCAGGACAGGTCGCCGCCGTCGACCAGTCGTCGGCTGCCCCAGAACGGAGCGTGCAGTTGGCTCAATGTGGCGAGCAGCGCGTCGGCCTGCTCGACGGTAAGGCCGGCCACCGCGTCGGGGACCTGCGCGCCGCGCAAGGTGATGTCCTCGCCGAGGATCAGGAATTGCGATGGACCGTCGAGGTGGTCGGCGAAGTAGGTCGTCATGGTCTCGACGTTCAGGTCCGGACGCAGGTCGCGGTAGAACTTGGTCTCGTCGTCGTATAGAACAGTCCCACCACCACCTTCGGACAACGATTCGTCGAATGCCTCCGGCAGGTCGTGCACCGTTGTCAGTTGAGTTTTGATGAAGAGCCGCCGCGGAAGTCGGGCATGCGAATCGGCGTACTTCACGTCGAGGTGCAGGTGCGATGTGGTGCCCTGCCAGGTGCGTCCAATTGTGACGCCGGTGACCGTCGCGTCGGGATCGTGTCGGCGTAGTAGCGACGTCAGGACGTCGGGCGTGATGTCGTCGGCGGACTGAAGCGTGACGTGCATGGCTTGGCCGGTCATCACAATCCTCGTCTGTGAGTTCACAGTATGACAGTTGACTGTCACGTTAGCACCGAAGCCCAGGGGCCGAGCCGGTTTGGCGCTCTACGTCGACTCAACTGGACGAAATAGTGGCAGCCATACTCGACTGTCGTCCTCGCCCGACAGGACGGTCCAGTCCTCGAAGAAGACCTCGACGGCCATCCCGACGCTGATGTCGTCCGGCGCAACGTCGACCACGTTGGAAATCAGCCGAGTATCGGGCTCCTCGGCCAGCTCCACCATCGCCACAATGTAGGGCGGTTCGAAACCCGGAATCCAGTTCTGGCGGTTGACCGTATACGCCGCCACGGCTGCCCGCCCGGAGACGGGTTCTGGTGCCACGTCGGTGCTGCGACAGCGCCAGCAGGCCGGACCCGGCGGGTGGAAGAAGTGGCCGCAGCCGTGGCACCGGGTGATCACTAACTCGCCGTTGCGCCCACCTGTCCAGAACGCAACGGATTCGGCGGTAGGGCTGGGCGCCAGTCGCAACTGGGGACGGCGGTAAGCACTGTCCGTCGAATCGATGTCAGCTGTCATGATTCCTGCCACTGACAATCGGTCAACTCTGCGGAGAGCTCCCAAAGTCGTCGTGCGCTATCCCCGTCGCACGCCTTGTCTCTGAGCTTGGTGGGCTTCGGTCTGCCCCACTGGTGCATCAGTCCACGCGGCGCGATGTAGGTGCCGTTAGGCAACGTGGTCGTGATCGCCTGAATGGTCGAACGGGCGCCGTCGGCTGGGCTCTGCGCGATGCGCGGCGAGAGCACCCTGCCCGCCCACTGCAATACGCCCGAACCGTTACGGGTGATCCCGGTGTCGGTCATGCCGGGATCCGAGGCATAGGCGGTCTTGCCACGCGCGACCAATTCCCGCACGAACAGCAGGTTCGCCAGCTTGGATTCCCCATAGGCCGACCACGGGTTGTAGCGGCGATGGTGGTAATTGAGGTCGTCGAAGTGCATGCGGGCGGTGTTGTAGTTGGTGCTGGCCACCGCCACGACGCGGTCGCGGATCCGGTCGCCGAGCAGGCATGTCAATGCGAAGTGGCCGAGGTGGTTGGTGCCAATGTGAGCCTCAAAGCCGTCCGCCGTGCGGGTCAGCGGCAAGCCCAGCACGCCGGCGTTGTTCACCAGCACGTCGACCCAATCGACGGTGTCGGCGAACTTGCGCACGCTGGTGAGGTCGGCCAGATCCAGCTCACGAACCTCAACATCGCCGGGCATCGACGCCGCGGCCTCGTGCGCCTTTGCCGGGGTCCGGCAAGCGAGCACCACTTCGTGACCGGCGGCGGCCATCGCATGCGCGGTCGCCTTCCCGACGCCACTGTTTCCGCCGGTGACAATGATCCGCACGTCGCCGTGCCCTCCTTCGCGACAATTCACTCAAACAGTAAACTATTTATCGCTTTGATGAAACGGCCAGGAGAGATGTGATAGCTACTAACCCGACGAGTCCGCTAAAACCGCTCGTATGACGTGGCTCGAGCGGATTTGCGCAGTCCACGAACGCAGTGAACGTCCAGCGGTCATCGGCGAAGTGGGCTCCGTGACTGGCGGTCAACTGCTGGGAAAGGCCGTCGCCGCCGCGGACCTGCTCGCCGAACTCGATGTGCAGGCAGGCCAGCCGATCCCCGCGTTGCTCACCACCAACGCCCGTGCGCTTGCACTGCTGTTAGGCGGTGCCGCGGCCAACAGACCGCTCGCTCCGCTCGGGCCGCGACAAACTCCCATGGAGCTGGCTGAGACGGTGCGTCGGAGTGGTTCCTCAGTCCTGCTCGCGGAGGCCGCGTTCGCCGAGACAGCTCGACAGGTTGCGGACGCGGCTGGGGTAGCGGCGGTGACGGTACCTTTCTTGCCGGTCTCGAGCCGTCCGCTGCATCCAGAGCCGGGTCCCACGGCGATCTGCCTGCACACTGCGGGAACGACCGGAGCTCCCAAGCTGGTTTCGCTGACCGATTCAGTGCTCGATGCCCGCGCCGAGCTGTTGCGCCGTCTGATAGGCATCGGCCCCGACGACCGCTACGCGACCGGCTCGCCGCTGCATCACATGGGCGGACTAGGCAACGTTCTAGTGGCCCTCACCGCCGGGGCGGCGGTCATCTGCACCACCAGATTCTCCTTCGATTGGTGGCGCAACCTGGAGCAGCTCGATGCCACACATTGCCTGCTCGTACCGACCATGATCGAAATGTTGCTCAGCGAGGGACTTCTCGACGCAGTTCCGCTGAAGACGTTGATCTATGGCGCCTCGCCGATCACCGTCGAGACGTTGCGGCGCGTCCTTGACGTCCTGCCAGACGTCTCGATGGTCAGCCTCTACGGCCAGACCGAAGGCAGCCCGATCACCAGCCTGGGCCCAGACGATCATCGATTGGCTGCGGTCGATAAACCCGACATTCTGCACACCGTCGGCCGGCCGGTGAGCGGCCTTCGTCTGCAAATCGACCAGCCGGACGCGGCCGGAATTGGCGACGTGTTCGCCGCCGCGGCGCACCTTTCCGTCCAGGCCGACGACGGGTGGCTGCACACCGGTGATCTGGGCGTAGTGGATGCCGCCGGTTATCTCCGTCTTTGCGGTCGTCGTAACGACATGGTGATCCGCGGCGGGGAGAACGTCTATCCGGTGGAAGTCGAGAATGCGCTCAGCGCCCACCCCGCGGTCGCAGCGGTCGGCGTTGTTGGCGTGCCGGATCCGCGTCTCGGAGAAACCCTGGCCGCCTTCGTGGTCCCGACGGCCTCGGCGCATCCGCCGCGGCCCGAGGAACTGAGTTCTTTCGCCCGCGTCAAGCTCGCCGGCTTCAAGATCCCGCAGTATTGGTACTCGGTCGCCGAGTTGCCGCTCAATAGCGCAGGCAAGGTCGTTCGCGCGCAGCTTCGGGATTCACACCTGGAGCGCCAGCACAGTGAGTGAAGTGAGGCTGTGCACCGAATCGCTGGTTCTTATCCGTTATATAGTTTAACGTCTCAATTTATGTCGATCGCCGTGCAACCGGGTCACATGAATAGTCGGAAGTCGCTGTGCGCTGTGATCGCCGCCGCGGCTGTCGTCGGCGGGCTTCCGCTGGCGCCGGCACCGCGAGCGCACGCCGCTCCAAATCCTGAAGTCGAGTACGTCTACGACATGACGGTGCGGCGGCAATACAACTTTCCGAATAATGACTCGCTTGCCTATGGCCATGGAATCTGCGACAAGGTCGGTCAGGGCGAAGGGTACGGACAGGTCATCGGCGACGTGAAGCGGGACGTGACTCCCAGCGATCAGTTCGCGGCCAATTACGTTGTCGGTTATGCGGTCAATTTGCTTTGCCCTGAACTGATCTGGCAGTTACGGAACTCATCGGGCGGCTACATACCGCCGGACGGCGCGCCCCAGTACAGCACCTATTACTGAGGCTTCGGGGTGGCTGAGCACACCAGGCTCCGTCGTCTGAATTCACCTAACTGGTCATCATCAGGATGGCGCGGCTCAGCCCAGGAACTCTGACTCCAGAACCAGGTCTTTGAGTAGCGTCTGATACTCGACGTGGGTTTCGTGCTCGATGGTCTGCCACTGCTTGCCTTGCTGGTCCTTCATGTAGGCGCGGTACTTGGGTGCACCGGGGAAGCCGACGTTGTCGGCGACGACGATCGTTCCCGGATGCAACCAGCCCCGGTCGACCAGCCGCTGAAGGTCATCCAGGTACACGTCCTTCCAGTGGTCGAGGAACACGAAATCCAAACAGCCCTCGGTGAATCCGTAGTCCTTGGCAAGAACCTCGAGCGTCGCCCCGTCGTCGACGGTGCCGTTAATGCAGGTGACGCGATCGGCGAGGCCGGCATGCGCCCACACGCGACGGGCCACCGAGGCATTGGCGCCAGACTTCTCGATGGAGAACACCTTGGCACCCGGTGCCGCTCGGGCGATCCGCAGTCCGCTGTATCCGCAGTAGGCACCGAGTTCCATGGCGAGCTTCGGATTCGCGCGCTTGACGGCCGCGTCGAGCAGCTGGCCCTTCTCGTCGCCAACGTTCATGAGGATCGACTTGTCGTAGGCAAAATTGTCGATGGCGTCGATCGCGGCGTCGACATCGTTTGCCGGTGCGTTGGCAATGACGTGCTCGGCCGTCGCCTCTTCCCGGCCGTCACCCATCTGACCCGTCCGCATGGCGTTCAGGCCGCCGAAAGCTCCGCGCAGGAACGAATACCTCAAGAATGGAAACTTCTGTCGCAACGTTCTGCTCAGACTCATTGCACCGAAACCTCATATCCAGATGCAGACTTCGACATTCGATCGACCCTTTCTGTCGTGCTTCGATCCCTGGAGCCGTTCCCGCGCTCGGGCCGACGGAGCAGGCGAGCAGATTTCATTGATGCGAGTTTTGGGTTGGCAATGGTATCGGCGCGACTGTACCCGTGCGGTGATAGTGCGATCGCGTGAACTGTCTTGAGGTGCAAGCGATAACGCAATTCGTCCAGTTTGGTGGCAGCGCGCCGGTGGTGATCCAAAGGATCAATCCACGCCGCGGGAAGCGTGGTGTGCGCAGAAACTGTCGTAAATGCCGCCGTGCGAGGCGATCCCGTGCTGGAACGTTTCGTTGAGTACGTGTTCTTCGCGCTTCACGGGTCTCAGCTTGAACTATTTCTCGCCAGCTGTCAAGAAAATCTGCACGGGGAGGTATCGTGCTGGCATGGCGACAGATGCCCTGCAGAGCGCCGAGACACGCGGCCGGCCACGTATGCGAGACGACGACGACATCCTGCGGGCCGCGTTACATGCCTTCGCCGAGCACGGCTACGACGGAATGTCGCTGCGCACACTCAACTCCGAGATGGGACTCAGCCGCGGCACCATCAACCAACGGTTCGGTTCAAAAGAGCAGCTCTGGTACGCCGCGGTCGATCACGAGTTTCGCCGCCTGACCGACGATCTCAATGCCGAGCTGCAACGCGGAACGGTTCCCGACGACGATCTGTCGCGGCTACGCGAGGGCATCCGCGCCTTCCTGATCGCCTCGCTCCGTCGCCCCGAACTCGTCAGGTTGATGAACCAGGAAGGCCTGCATTCCACCAGCCGCCTCGACTACATCATGACGTCGTTCACTTTGCCGACGCTGACTCCGGCATGGCGGGCCCTGAACCGGCTCGCCGACGCAGGCCTGGTCCGACGCGTACCTGCCCGAATGTTGCTGTTCCTCATCGCCCACGGAGCCGCCGCGCCGTTCACCCTCGGCCCACTCTCGGATCGATTCGACCCCGTTGACGGCCCCTTGGACCCCGTCGACCACATCGAGCTGGCCACCGACATCATCATCTCCGGGCTCCGCACCGCCCAGCCCGCCGCCGCCGACCACGGCACGACCGTCCCCCGCTGATCACCTGACCTCGACTAGCAGCCAGCCAGCACCCACCGTGTCGCGACCGGAGGCGTTAGGCGACCAAGTGCGCTCCGGCACAACACAAGACAGGAAACAACCGGAACTGTCCAGACCGATGGGTCGGTAATCCGTTGCTGAGGCGAATGTCAGCGTGATCGGGTCGCACCACGGAGCCTCGTGGTCGACTACTTGCTCAAGACGGACGTGTAGTAGGCACTGTCGGCCATCGGAACCCAGTCGCTACCGTGCGGCGTGGCCGCTAGTCCGTTGTCGGCCAAGAGCCGCTTCATCGGCGTACCGACCGAGCGCCAGCCCAGGTTCTCCAGGTAGGTGGGGACCTCATGACGCTCGCCCTCGTATCCCAGGTCCGCAACCTCCAGTTCGAAGCCGTGGTCACGCCAATTGGCGGTGGCTTTGCGCATCGTTTCCCGGGCCTTTTCCAGATCCAGATGCGACATGTCCGGGACGGTTTCGGTGGCCAGCCGGCTGCCGTCCGCGCTGAGCGCGGTGATGTTGTCCAGCAGGCGGTCCTGGGCTTCGGGCGGCAGATAGCCGAACAGGCCCTCGGCGATCCAGGCGGTGGGCCGGTCGCTGTCTAGACCCGCGTCGCGCAAGGCGGCCGGCCAGTCGTGCCGCAGGTCGCTGGACACGGTGCGCAGGTCGGCCATCGGGGCGGCGCGCAGACCCGCCAGAGTGGTGGACTTGAACTCGATGACCCGTGGCTGGTCGATCTCGAACACCGTCATGTCGGCGGGCCAGGCCAGCCGGTAGGCCCGCGCGTCGAGACCGGACGCCAGAATCACCGCCTGGCGGATGCCGGCCTGGGTCGCGTCGAGGAAAAACGAGTCGAAATAGCGGGTGCGGGCGGCGATCGCGTCGGGCATGTGCTCCAGCCGCCACGCGGACTCGCTGTCGTCGAGGTCAGCGGCGTCGAGTTCACCGGTAGCCCAGCGGGTGAAGAAATCGACTCCGACCGCACGGACTAGGGGATCGGCGAACCGGTCGTCGATCAAAGGATTCTCGGCTTTGGTGGCTATCGCCCGGGCAGCGGCGACCATCGTCGCGGTTGCGCCCACGCTGGTCGCTAAGTCCCAGGTGTCGTTGTCTGTGCGCGCCATACGCTTTCCTTTCTAATCTCCGCCAAGCTAGGTACTTAGCTAGTATAACTATCCCAATGAACGTGCTCGGCTTGGGAACTCCTGGTCCCGGGCCTGAACTCGGTACCGATCGTGTGCGCAACCGGTATGAGCGCCGCCTGCGTCACCTGCTCAAACGGGATCCCGAGCACCGCGGCGGCGTCGCGTTCGTGGGCCAGGTGCAATGTCGTCCATGCTGTTCCCAAGCCCCTGGCGCGGGCGGCCAGCATGAAACTCCAGGTCGCGGGCAGTATCGATCCCCACGCTATGGCTTGCCAAAGGTGAGGAGCATTTTCATACCGGCCTTCGATGCACGGGATGACCAGGACCGGCACCTCATGGAGGTGCTCAGCCAGGTAGGCGGCGGACTTCATCACGGCTTGCTGTCCGGGAGGGGCCGACGGCGGCTCGGTCTCGTTTTGGGATTTCCGGTACAGCTTCCCAAGGGCCTTCTTGTGGTCGGCGTCGGTGACGACGACAAAGTGCCAGCCCTGCTGGTTGCCACCGGTTGGTGCTTGGAAGGCGAGGTCGAAGCACTCCTCCAACAGTTCCCGCCCGACGGGGCGCGACAGATCGAGGCGTTTGCGCACCGTGCGCGTGGTCGACAGCAGCTGATCCGGCGTCAGGTCAAGCGTCATGTGTGCGCTCCTCGTTTGGCACGTCGAACTGTTCGTAAGCCACGACGATACCACGAATGGCAACACAATGTTGCCATTCAATCATTTCTGGGATAGCTTCACGTTGGACGGTCGACCAACGATCTATGGAGGGTTTCGAGATGTCACACCTGCTGCACATCGATTCCTCGGTCCGAGGCCAGGTCTCGGTGAGTCGGCAACTGACCGCCCGGGCCGCCGATCGGTGGCGGGCGGCCCATCCCGGCGGAAGGGTGACCTACCGCGATCTCGGCACGAGCCCGATACCGCACCTGGACGCCGCGACCGGACTGGCGCGAATGGTGACCGCGGAACAGCGCACTGCGGCACAAGATGCGTCGTTCGCGCTCAGCGCCGAACTGATCGACGAGATCAAACAGGCCGACACGGTCCTGCTCGGTCTGCCGCTGTACAACTTCGGTCCGCCCAGTACGGTCAAGGCCTGGGTCGACCACATCATCGCCACGGGGCTGTCCATCGACAACGAGACCCATACCGGCTTGCTCGGCGACACCGACTTCATCGTGCTTGCCAGCCGCGGCGGCGGTTACGGTCCGGGCACGCCGCGCGAAGGCTGGGATCATGCCCAGACCTGGCTATCACACGTCCTGTCGGTGACCGGGCTTCAGCCGCAGTTCATCACCGCCGAACTCACGACGGCCGATGCCAACCCGAAGATGGCCCATCTCAAACCGCTTGCCGCCGAAAGCCTCAACAAGGCCCTCGCCGCCATCGACCAGCTCTGGACGGTCAGCGAAGACGCTGCCTAGTGTGGTGACTCATCTGTGTGCGGGTGGCGCCGAGGTGCTGTCGGCCAGCGGTGCGAGCACGATTCGCAGTATTCGGCGACACTCCTGCTCGGTGGGTGTGCGCTCGTGGGTCTCCCCCCAGAGCACGACGCCGAAGAACGCCAGGTGCGCGATCATTTCGGTGTCGTCGGTTGGTCCCACCTCGCCTCGGGCGCATGCGCGATCGAGGGCTCGACGAAAGGCGCCGAGCGCACGGTCATTCACGGTATGGACGAGTTCCTTGAGTTCGTCGGACGTCGACCCGACCGCGCGGTGGACCGCCTGCCCCTCCGGCAAGGCCGCGGTCTCCCCGATCATGAGCATCAGCGCCAGCAGATCGCCGCCCAGCGAACCGGTATCGGGATCGTGGTCGAAGCGTTCAAGCCCGGGCTCCAGGACGGCCAACAGCAGTGCGCCCTTGGACGGCCACCGCCGATAGATCGTGGTGCGATTGACATTGGCGGCTTTGGCGACTCCCTCGATGGTCAGCCCCGGGAACCCCACCCGTGCCAGTTCGGCCATGGTGGCGTTGCGCACCTTCTCGACCACCTGGTGGCTTCGGGGACCGCGCTGCACGCCCGTGGTTCGCCGCGTCGAACTGTCCATAGCCACCACGCTAGCAACAATGGCATCAGGACGTCGCCATTTGGGCGCCCGTGCGCTGGCCTCATGTCGGGCAGGCGGCTAGCGAAAGGACGCGGGTCGTTGACGGAGCAACATCTCGTCTCGAAGCGCCGCGAGCTAACTTTGCCAGTCGTTGGAGCCGTCGTGCCGGGCGTAGGTGCCGCCGCTGGAGTTGGTCACCACGATCGGATCACCGGCGTTGAAGTTGTCGAAGAACCATTTCGCGTTGGTTGGGCTGATGTTGATGCAGCCATGGCTGACGTCGCGCTTGCCCTGATCATCTACCGACCAGGGAGCGCTGTGTACGAAGTCGCCGCTGTCATCGAATCGGACGGCCAGCTCGACCGTTGTCTTGTATCCGTACGTCGAGCTGACCGGAACGCCATAGGTCGAGGAATCCATGACCACCGACGGCAGCTTCTCTTGGACGTAGTAGGTGCCGTTCGGGGTTTGGTGGCCGCCGGATGCCATCCCCATCGACATGGGGATGGTTTTCTCCACGGCCCCATTGCGGGTGACGGTCAGCTGGTGCGTGGCGTCGTCGGCCGTCGCTACCAGGGTGTCACCCGTTTGGAAGCTGGATACGGTGCCACCCGCATCGACGGTCACCGCGGTGTGCGCGGGCCAGAAGCTCAGCGGGCGCCAGCGCAGCTGCGTAGGCTTCATCCAGTAGAACTTGCCGGGGACGGGCGGGACCGAAGAGACGTGGACCGCGCTTTCGGCTGCACCGGAGTCATCGACGAGGCCCGGGAAGTTGATGATGATCGGCTGGGCCACACCCACCGTCGCGCCGTTGGCAGGAACGAGCCTTGGCGGCCCGAACGGCGCGACGCCGGTGAACGGTGCCGGGTCCTGCCCCGGACCGGGCCCTCCGCCAACCCCTGGATCGCCGGGAGGCGGATCCGCCAGCGCGGGACCCGCACCCAGCACCAGCACCCAGCCAAGTATCGAAGCCACTCCGGCTGCCTTCAGAGCGGCGAAGAGGCGTCCCCTGGTCCAGCCCGACATGTATATCCCTCCAGTCGCTTCGTCGAAACAGTCTCGCATAGCGCCCGGGCCGACTAGTTCTTCTGTCACCCGGCCAGGCGATCGTGCGGTCGATGCGGCCTCACAGTGAAACGTCAGCGTCCGGCGCTGGTTTTCGCTGGGAGGCGGGCAAAAACGCACTCGCCTTGGCAAGTGACAGAAGTGGCCTAGACGCCGGCGCCGGGGTTCAAGATGCCCTGCGGGTCCAACGCGTCCTTGATGCGGCGGTTCAGCGCCATGGCATCTGGTCCCAGGTAGCGACTGAGCCAGGGATGCTTGAGCCGTCCGACCCCGTGTTCGCCGGTAATCGTGCCGCCCAGATCCATGGCGAGATCCATGATCTCCCCGTACGCCAACTGGGCCCGCTCGCTCATCGCGGCGTCGTCGGGGTCGTACACGATCAGCGGATGGGTGTTACCGTCGCCGGCGTGTGCGATCACCGCGATCATCAGATCGCGCTGCTCAGCAATGCGAGCGATCCCACCGACCAGGTCGGCTAGCGCCGGCAACGGCACGCCGACGTCCTCGAGTAGCAGCGGCCCCTTCTCCTCGACCGCGGGGATGGCGAACCGGCGGGCGGCGACGAACGCCTCGCCCTCGTCTGGGTCGTCGGTCGAAAAGACCTCCGTCGCGCCGAATTCGGTGAAGGTCGCGGCCATGAACTCGGCGTCGTCGCTGCCGGCTTGGCCGCGTTCGTCGGACGTGCCGACCAGCATCGCGGCCGCCCCGCGGTCCAGGCCCATCCGCAGCTTGTCCTCGACGGCGTTGATGGTCGCCGAGTCCATGAACTCCAGCATCGCCGGGCGCAGCCGTGAGGTCACCCCGAGCACCGCCTTGGCGGCGGCTTCAACCGAGGCGAAGTTGGCGACCACCGTACTCATCGGCTGCTGTGGCGGCACCAACCGCAGCGTCACCTCGGTGATGACGCCCAACGTGCCTTCGCTGCCGACGAACAACTTGGTCAGGCTCAGTCCCGCAACGTCTTTGAGCCGAGGGCCGCCCAGCCGGACCGCGGTGCCGTCGGCCAAAACGACCTGCACGCCGAGGACGTAGTCGGTGGTCACGCCGTATTTCACGCAGCACAGGCCGCCGGCGTTGGTCGCGATGTTGCCGCCGATGCTGCAGATTTCGTACGACGACGGGTCGGGCGGATACCACAGGCCGTATTCGGCGACGGTCTTCTTGACCTCGGCGTTGAGCAGCCCCGGCTGGCAGACCGCGGTGCGCGTGACCGGATCGACGACGATGTCGCGCATCTTCTCCGTCGACAGCACGATCCCGCCGTCCACCGCGGTCGCGCCGCCGGACAGGCCGGTGCCCATACCGCGGGTCACCACCGGAATGTGGTTGGCGGTGGCCCACCGCAGCACCGTCTGAACCTCTTCGGTCCGACGCGGCCGCACTACGGCGACCGGCTTTCCGGCCGACGGATCCAGGGCGCGGTCCTGCCGGTAACCCTCGGTGATCGCGGGATCGGTGACGACCGTTCCCTCGGGCAACTCGGCGATCAGGCCGGCCAGCGCGTCTGCGGCCATGGCAGCGATCCTACGGACACCGCCCCGCCACGTTCGTGCACAGTGGAGCGGTGAACCTCGCCCATCCGCGGACCGGCGCGCTCTTCGACTCCCCGGTGCCGCCGGGCAGCGGGTGGCCCGGCGATCCCGCGACTGCCCGCACGGGGGTCGCCTCGGACCAGGCGCAGGTGGTGGCGATGGCGCAGGCCGCTCAGTCGTTAGCGCAGCTCGACGCCGAGGTGTCGGTATGCCGGGCCTGTCCGCGGCTGGTCGAGTGGCGCGAGGAGTCGGCGCTGACCAAACGGCGGTCGTTCGCCGATCAGCCGTACTGGGGCAGGCCGGTGCCGGGCTGGGGGGCCGAGCGTCCGCGCGTGTTGGTCGTCGGCCTGGCGCCCGCGGCCAACGGCGCCAACCGGACCGGCCGGGTTTTCACCGGCGACCGGTCCGGCGATGTGTTGTACGCGGCAATGCACCGGGCGGGGTTGGCGAACTCGCCGATTGCCGTGGACGCCGCCGACGGCTTGCTGCTCAACCACACTCGGGTGGTGGCCGCCGTGCGGTGCGCCCCGCCGGCGAATGCGCCGACGCCGGCGGAGCGATCGACCTGTGCGCCGTGGCTGACCGCCGAGTGGCGACTGGTGGGCGGCGACGTGCGAGTGATCGTGGCGTTGGGCGCATTCGGCTGGCGGTCAGCACTCGACATGATCCGCGCCGGCGGTGGCCGGGTGCCCAAACCGCAGCCGAAGTTCGGCCACCGAGCCACGGCGCAGGTGCAAGCCGCTCACGGCGAGGTGGTGCTGCTGGGCTGCTACCACCCGAGTCAGCAGAACACCTTCACCGGCAAGCTGACCCCAGCCATGCTCGACGACGTCTTCGGGGACGCGAAGAAGATGGCGGAACTATCCCGGTGAGCGCCGACGTTGACCCCACCATGCGGCTTTCCGTCCTCGACCTCGTTCCCGTCCGCACCGACCAGACCACCGCGGACGCACTGGCAGCCACCGTGCGCCTGGCCCAAACCGCCGACCGGCTGGGCTACACCCGCTACTGGCTGGCCGAACACCACAACATGCCCTCGGTCGGCGCCACCAGTCCGCCGGTGTTGATCGCCTATCTCGCAGCGCAGACCACGCAGTTGCGGTTGGGCTCCGGCGGCGTGATGCTGCCCAACCACGCGCCGCTGGCGGTCGCCGAGCAATTCGCGCTGTTGGAAGCCGCGGCCCCGGGCCGTATCGACCTCGGCATCGGCCGCGCGCCCGGCTCGGATCCGGTGACGTCGGTGCTGTTACGCGGCGCCGCCGGTCGAGACGACCGCGACATCGACCAGTTCCCGCAGTACCTCGACCACGTGCGGGCGATGATGAGCGCTAGTGGCGTTCCGGTGCAACTGCGCGACGGCGACTACATCCTCAAGGCCACTCCCGCCGCGGCCAGCGAGCCCCGGCTGTGGCTGCTCGGGTCGTCGATGTACTCCGCGCGACTGGCCGCGGCCAAGGGCCTGCCCTACGTGTTCGCCCACCACTTCTCCGGCCAGGGCACCGAAGAGGCCCTGGCCTTCTACCGATCCGAGTTCGTGCCCAGCGAGCTGGCCGCCGAACCGGTGACCTTCTTGACCGTCAACGCCGCGGTGGCCGAAACTCGTGACGAGGCAACGGCTTTGATGCTGCCCAACCTGCACATGATGGCCCGGCTGCGGACCGGGCAGCCACTGGGGCCGGTGGAACTCGTCGAGGACGCGCGCGGCGCCCAGCTGACGCCGCAGCAGCAGCACATCGTCGACAGCGGACTCGAACGCGCCGTCGTCGGATCACCCGATGAGGCCGCCGAACAGCTGACCGCGCTGGCCGCGCGGTTCGGCGTCGACGAGGTGATGGTGCATCCGGTCGCCTCGGCGCACCGCGGCACCGATCCGGCGACTGCTCCGGCTCGCGAGACGACGCTGGAGCTACTGGCGAAAGAGCTGTTCTAAGCCGGCTTGAGGACCACGACCGGGATGGGCCGCGACGTCTTCTTCTGATACGCCAGGTAGCGGTTGCTGTTGTTGTCGTTGACGAGCTGCCAGAGCCGCGCGTAGTCCGGATTGTCAGGCAGCACCGGGGTGGCCGTCACACGGAAACGCTTTGGCCCGACATTGATTTCGACATTCGGGTTGGCTTTCAAATTGTGATACCAGCCAGGCGCTTTGGGGTCGCCACCTTTCGAGGCGACGACGAGGTACGCATCGCCGTCGCGCGCATAGGTGAGTGTGGTCGTCCGCGCCTTGCCAGTTTTGGCGCCGACGGTGTGCAGCAGCAGGTTGGGAACACCCAGTATGCGGTGTCCGAGCCAACCATGGGTTTTCTGGTAGACGGCGTCGTGGATCCGGAGCACGTGGGGCAGCAAGGTTTCTTCGAACGGAAGGGCCATACGCCCAGTATTAGCTGCCGGCGTCGGTCTCCGCCAGCGCGTCCCGCAGGATCCGGCCGGTTGCCTCGCGGTCGGGGTCGCGGCGCAGTAGCAGCCCCTTGGCGACCGACAGTGTGTCGCCGTTGCGCCGCGGCAGCATGTGCAGGTGGATATGGAACACGCTCTGGAAGGCCGCGCGGCCGTCGTTGATGCCGATATTGGTGGCGTCGGCCAACTCGGTTGCGCGCGCCGCCTTGGCGATCCGCTGTCCGATCGTCACGAGGCCGGCCAGGGTCTCCGGTGCTGTGTCGGTGAGATCGACCGAGTGCTGCTTGGGCACCACCAGGGTGTGCCCGCGGGTGAAGGGGCGGACGTCGAGGAAGGCCAGATAGCCGTCGTCTTCGTAAATGCGGATGGCCGGAGCCTGGCCGGCGACGATCGCACAGAACACACAGGACATCTCGTCACCGTAGCGGTCCGCCGCGCCCGTCAAGTGAGTAGTCTGCCTCGACGTGGACGTGCGAGATCTGGCCTTCGCGGGAGCTGCCGAACAAGCGCGGATGCTGACCGCCGCCACCATCACCGCGCCGGCGCTGCTCGAGATCTATCTGGATCGCATCGCGCGGCTGGATCCCCAGCTGCGTAGCTTCCGCGTGGTCCTGGCCGAAACCGCGCGCCAGGAGGCCCTGGCCGCACAACGCCGCCTCGACGCCGGCGAGCGCCTGCCGCTGCTCGGTGTCCCGGTCGCGATCAAAGACGACGTCGACGTCGGCGGCGAGCTCACGCCGTGCGGCAGCAGCGCGGTGTCCACGCCGGCCACCCGGGATGCGGAAGTGGTCAGCCGGCTACGCGCGGCCGGCGCGGTGATCGTCGGGAAAACCGCTGTGCCCGAACTGATGATCTTCCCGTTCACCGAATCGCTGACGTTCGGTGCGACCCGCAACCCGTGGGACACCGCGCTCACGCCGGGCGGCAGCAGCGGCGGCAGCGGTGCCGCGGTGGCTGCCGGGTTGGCACCGCTGGCGCTGGGCTCGGACGGCGGCGGCTCGATCCGCATCCCGTCGGGCTGGTGCGGCCTGTTCGGGATCAAGCCGCAACGCGATCGGGTCCCGCTGGCGCCCCACGACGACGCGTGGTGCGGGCTGAGCGTCAACGGCCCGATCGCGCGGTCGGTGGAAGACGCCGCGTTGTTCCTCGACGTGACGACGACGATGCCGGCTCCCGACGGCGGATTCGTCGCCGCGGCCGCCAAGCATCCCGGCCGGTTACGAATTGCCTTGAGCACCAAGGTTCCACCGCCGCTGATCGCGAAGATCGGCACGGAGCAGCGGGCCGCGGTCGACGACGCGGGCGCGTTGCTGCGCGATCTCGGCCATGACGTCGTTGTCCGCGACCCGGACTATCCGCCGGCGGCCGTCTACGCCAACTTCCTGCCGCGCTTTTTCCGGGGCATCTACAACGACGTGCGGGTGATGCCGCATCAAGAGCGACTCGAGAAGCGGACCCGCAACATGGCACGAATCGGGTCGCTGTTCTCCGACCAGCGGATGGAAACCGTGCGCGCCGCGGAGTCGGCGGTGGCCAAGCGGATCCAGTCGATCTTCGACGACGTCGACGTCGTCATCACGCCGGGCAACGCCTCCGGGCCATCCCGCATCGGGGCCTACCAACGGCGCGGCGGCATCGCGAGTCTGTTGTTCGTGTCGCAGCGGGTGCCGTTTTTCGAGATCTGGAACCTGACCGGCCAACCCGCCGCCGCGGTGCCGTGGGGGCTCGACAGCGGCGGCGTTCCGCTGTCGATTCAGCTGGTCGGCCGCCCGAGTGACGAGGCGACGCTGCTGTCGCTGAGCGGGCAGATCGAGGCCGCCCGACCGTGGGCGCAGCGGCGACCGCCGGTGTCATGACGGCGCGATAGCCCGCCAGGCCTGCAGTTTCTGACCCGCGGGCATCGCGCGGGCCGGGCTGGTCGACGGCAACAGCTGATACTCGATGTCGACGTCCACCAGTCGCGCGTAGAGCCGTTCCGCCGCACTGCCGTTGAAGCACACCCGCGTGATCGACGGGTACGCGGCGAACAGCTGGCCAAAGTCGTTGGCCACCAAGCTTTTCATGTCGAACTTGGCATCGGAGCTGCCGACGCGGCGGCACTTGTGCAGCACATCCCAGAGCGCGATACCAGCCGATTGCAGTGCGGCCAAACGAGTTTCGTAGGGTGCCGCCGCGTCGAAGCCGAACAGTGCGGCGGTGATCGGCCAGAACGCATTTCGCGGGTTGCCGTAATACTGCTGGGCCGCCAAGGACTGGACGCTGGGAAATGACCCGAGGATCAGTAACTCGGCGGCGTCGTCGACGACGGGCGGGAAGCCCTCCAGAAGCGGTGTGGTCATCGGATGCCCATCATGCCTCGCCGCGTTATACGTTGTCGGAGTGGATGAGCCCGAGATCGAGAAGCTGCTCGACGGTCTGGAGGGCAGCGCTCGTGCCGAGCGCGCGGAACTGATCGCGTGGCTGTCCGAGCAGGGCATCACCGCTGAGGAGATCCGGGCATCCCCCGTCCCGATGCTGGCGGCGTCTCGCCGGCTGATCGGTGACGACGGCGATTACGTGTCCACCCGGGAGATCAGCGAGACGACCGGCATCGACCTGGAACTGCTGCAGCGGGTGCAACGGGCCATCGGCTTGGTGCGCGTCGACGATCCTGACGCGGCAGTGCATCTACGCGCTGACGGCACCGCCGCCGCGCACGCGAAGGAGTTCATGGAGCTCGGCATCCGCCCCGACGAGGTGGTGCAGGTGGTTCGTGTTCTCGCCGAAGGGCTTTCACACGCCGCCGAGGTGATGCGCTCTACCGCGTTGTCGACGATCCTGCAGCCCGGTGCCAGCGAACTGCACACCGCGCAGGCGTCGCACGCCCTGGTCGCCCGCATCACGCCGCTGCTCGGTCCGATGATCGAGGACATGCTGTTCATGCAGCTGCGGCACATGATGGAGACCGAGGCCGTCAACGCCAGCGAGCGGGCTGCCGGCGCACCGCTACCCGGGGCGCGGCACATTACCGCCGCGTTCGCCGACCTGGT
>NZ_DASXHW010000569.1:0-1531 GCF_036488105.1 Mycobacterium sp.
CGGGTTGGGTTGCCACACGGAGCGATCGGCGCTGGATGGCCACGAAGTCGGGCAGGATCTTCTCGGCCTGTATGCCTACAACGGCAACGAGTTCGTCGAGGCGCTGCTGGGCGCCTTCGCCGCCCGGGTCGCACCGTTCAACGTTAATTTCCGCTACGTCAAGAGCGAGTTGCAGTATCTGCTCGCCGACTCGGGTGCAACGGCATTGATCTACCACGCCTGCTTCGCACCGCGGGTAGCCGAGGTGTTGCCGGATCTTCCGCAGCTGCGCGTCCTGATTCAAATCGCCGACGACTCGGGCAACCCGTTGCTCGACGGCGCCGTGGACTACGAGACCATCATCAACTCGGAATCCGTGACGCCCGCCATCCAGCATTCACCCGACGATTTGTACGTCCTCTACACCGGCGGCACGACCGGGATGCCGAAAGGCGTGCTGTGGCGCCAGCACGACATCTTCATGACGTCGTTCGGTGGGCGAAATCTGATGACCGGCGAGCCCACCAGCTCGCTCGACGAGATTGCGGCGAGGCTGGCCGGGGGCACCGGCATCAAGCTGATGATTCTGCCGCCGCTGATCCACGGCGCGGCGCAGTGGAGTGTGATGACGGCGATCACCACGGGCCAAACCGTCGTCTTCCCTTCAGTTGTCGATCATTTGGACGCCGATGATGTGGTCCGCACCATCGAGCGCGAGAAGGTGATGACCGTGACGGTGGTCGGCGATGCGATGGTGCGGCCCCTGGTCGCCGCCATCGAGAAGGGCATCGCGGATGTGTCGTCGTTGGCCGTGGTCGCCAACGGCGGGGCGCTGCTGACGCCATACATCAAGCAACGCCTGATCGAGGTTCTCCCGAACGCGATCGTCGTCGACGGCGTCGGCTCGTCGGAGACCGGTGCGCAGATGCACCACATGTCGACGTCGGGAGCCGTGTCGACGGGCACCTTCAATGCCGGACCCGATACCTTCGTCGCCGCCGAAAACCTCGAGTCGATCCTGCGACCGGGTCACGACGGCATCGGCTGGCTCGCCCAACGGGGCTACGTACCACTGGGTTACAAGGGCGACGCCGCCAAAACAGCGGCCACCTTCCCGATGATCGACGGCGTGCGTTACGCGGTGCCCGGTGACCGGGCCCGCCATCGCACCGACGGCTGCATCGAGCTGTTGGGCCGCGATTCGGTGACGATCAACTCCGGCGGCGAGAAGATCTTCGTCGAAGAGGTCGAGACGGCGATCGCGTCCCATCCCGCGGTGACCGACGTGGTCGTCACCGGACGGCCCAGCGAGCGATGGGGCCAGGAAGTCGTCGCCGTCGTTGCGCTCGCCGATGACGCTCGTGCCGAGGCTGTTGAGTTAATCGACCATGCCGCACAGACATTGGCGAGATACAAGCTGCCGAAGGCGATTGTGTTCCGGGACACGATCGAACGCAGTCCCTCAGGCAAGGCCGACTATCGTTGGGCCCGCGAGCAAGCGGTAAACGGAGCATAGAGATGAGTGACGACGGCGTGCGGGCCGCCCTACAAC
>NZ_DASXHW010000055.1:0-24227 GCF_036488105.1 Mycobacterium sp.
GCCAAGGTCACCGGCGGCGCCGTGGCCCATGTCTTCGGAATCCCGGATCCTGCCCGCGGTCAAGTGGTCGCTGCCGTCATCACCCTGGACAACGGCGCCGCATTCGACGAAACCGGCCTTCGTCGCCAACTCGCGGCAGAACTGTCGGCGTACAAGATTCCCCGCCGATTCGCGGCGATCCCCGCCGCTGATGTTCCTCTGTTGGCCAGCGGGAAAGCTGATGTGCAGCAATTGAAAAGGCTGTTCGATGGCTGACACCGTCGATGAGCTGGTCCGGTTTCACTCGCTGCATGACGAGGTCAAGCCGATGGTGATCGACCTCGACCGTCGGCTCAGCTACCGCGAACTCGACATCACCACACACGACTTGGCCGCGGCGTTCATCGGCGCTGGTGTCGTCAAGGGCAGCCGGGTCGGGCTCATCATGCCCAACCGCGTCCGTTGGGTGCAGATCGCGATTGCCCTCACGCGAATCGGCGCCGTGCTGGTTCCATTGAGCGCGCTGTTGGCCGCGCGGGAACTGGTCGCACAGCTGCGTACCGCGTCGGTGCAGGTCCTGATCAGCGTCGAGGAATTCCGCGGTCACCACTACCTCGACGACCTTCGGTCGACTCTTGGCGTGCCCGATCTGTCCGAAACGCTGCAGCGCCCTGAACTTCCTGCGCTGCGGCAGGTTTGGGCGGCGGATCGGTTGCCGGACGTGTCCGCCGCTGAATCGAACCACTCCGTCGTCGACGCGCTGGCAGCGACGGTGACACCGAGTGACCCGATGGTCATCATGTTCACCTCCGGTAGCAGCGGTGCACCCAAGGGCGTGGTTCACTCGCACGGCAGCGCACTGGGTGCCGTTAGGTCCGGATTGGCAAGCCGTTGCATCGATTCCGAGACCAGGCTGTACCTTCCGATGCCGTTCTTCTGGGTGGGAGGCTTCGGCAGCGGTGTACTTTCCGCTCTGGTCGCCGGCGCGACTCTGATCACCGAGGAGATCCCACAACCAGAAACGACGCTGCGCCTGCTGGAACGCGAACGGGTGACACTGTTTCGCGGGTGGCCCGATCAGGCCGAGACACTGGCTCGCCACCCGTATCGTGCACAGACAGATTTATCCGCGTTACGCTCCGGCAGCTTGGAAGCCCTCTTACCGGCCGAGCAACGTGCCGAACCCGGCGCTCGGGCAACGTTGTTCGGCATGACCGAAGCATTCGGGCCCTACTGCGGATACCGCGCCGACACCGACATGCCACGCTCGGCGTGGGGCAGCTGCGGCAATCCGTTCGCCGGCATGGAGGTCCGGATCACCGACCCCGACGGCGGCCAAACCGTCGCGGCGGGAACCGTTGGGATGATTCAGATTCGGGGACCACACACCTTGCGCGGAATATGCCGGCGCAGCCGAGAGGACCTGTTCACCGCCGACGGGTTTTACCCCACCGGTGATCTCGGCCGGCTCGATGACGACGGCTTCCTCTTTTACCACGGTCGGTCCGATGACATGTTCAAGGTCAGCGGCGCGACCGTCTATCCGACCGAAGTCGAGCAGGCGTTGCGTGACATCGACGGGGTGGACAACGCGTTCGTCACCAATCTGGCTGGTGCACGGGGAGATCGCGTGTGCGCTGCGGTGGTGTGCGACACCGCCGCGACGACCGCCGAAGCGCTCCGCGCATCGGCTCGCAGTGTGCTCAGCTCGTTCAAAGTGCCGACAGTCTGGCTGCTCGTCGACTCCGATGACACGATTCCGCGTGGTCCGACCGGCAAGGTCGATGTCCGTCGGCTGCGCGAGTTGCTTGCCGGCGCACATAGCGTGCGACCCGGCTAAGTCGAATCGACGACCCCGTGTTCGGCGAGGTGGTCGATCAGCGGGGCCGCACCGGCGGCAAGGTGGTCTGACATGGCTTTGCGGGCCAGTTCGCTGTCATGCTTGGCCAGCGCTGCCACCACCCGGCGGTGGTCTTTGATCGACTGACCGGGCCAGCCCGCGATGGTGGGAAAAACGGATTCCGGCGCATAACGGGTGATCCGCGACATGATCTGCGCAAGTTTTGGCGACTCGGCAGCCACATTGATGGCCCGATGGAATTCATGGTTGAGCCGCACAGTTCGCTCGATATCGTTGCCCGCGTATGCTTCCTCGAGCTCAGCCTGGATTCGTTTGAGTTCGCGCAGTTGGTCGTCGTCGATGTTGACCGCGGCTCGTGCGGCGAGCTCACCACCGACATGGGCCTGCACATTGGCGACGTCGGCAAGGTCGCGTTGGGTGACTGGCAGCACCACGAACCCACGACGCGGCTGCTGGGCCAGCAGCCCCTCGGCGCGCAATTCGAAGAGCGCCTCCCGCACCGGGGTGACGCTGATCCCGAGTTCCGCCGCCAGCTGATCCAAGCGGACGTACTCGCCTGCCGAATAGGTGCCATCGAAGATCCGCTTACGGACATAGCGCGCAACGTCTTCGGAGAGCTGCGGCCGCGCGACGAAATCCGGGACGCTCACGGTCAAATCCGATACTCGGCGAGCAGTCGCTTGCTGATGATGGACTTCTGGATCTCGCTGGTCCCCTCGCCGATGAGCAGGAACGGGGCGTCGCGCATCAGCCGCTCGATCTCATACTCTTTGGAGTAGCCGTATCCACCGTGGATGCGGAAGCTCTGCTGGGTGACCTCCGCACAGAATTCGCTGGCAAGATACTTCGCCATTCCCGCCGCGACGTCGTTGCGCTCACCGGAATCCTTCAGCCGGGCCGCGTTGACCATCATCAGGTGAGCGGCCTCGACTTTGGTTGCCATTTCCGCGATTTGGAAGGCAATGGCCTGGTGCTCGGCGATCGGCTTGCCGAAGGTTTGACGCTGCTGGGCGTAGCGTGCGGCCAGCTCGAACGCGCGGATGGCCACCCCGACCGCACGGGCCGATACGTTGACGCGTCCAACCTCGATACCGTCCATCATCTGGTAGAAACCCTGCCCCGGCACGCCGCCCAAGACGTCGTCGGCGCTTGCGGCGTGTCCGTCGAAGATGAGCTCTGTGGTGTCAATCCCCTTGTAGCCCAGCTTGTCGATCTTGCCCGGAATCAGCAACCCGGGTAACACCTCACCGAATCCGGTCGGCTTCTCGATCAGGAAAGCGGTCAGATTGCGGTGCGGCGCTTCTGCGCCCTCATCGGTGCGAACCAGTACGGCCACCAAACTGGAGCTGGCGCCGTTGGTCAGCCACATCTTCTGGCCGTTGATCGTGTAGTCGCCATCGCTGCCCCGCGTCGCGCGGGTGCGGATCGCGGCGACGTCAGACCCCAACTCGGGCTCCGACATCGAGAACGATCCGCGTATCTCGCCGACCGCCATGCGCGGTAAGAAGCGCTGCTTCTGCTCGTCGGTGCCGTGCTGGCGCAACATGTAGGCGACGATGAAGTGAGTGTTGAGCACCCCCGAAACGCTCATCCACCCGCGGGCTAATTCTTCGACGCACAGCGCGTAGGTCAGCAGCGACTCCCCCAATCCGCCATACTCCTGCGGGATCATCAATCCGAACAGACCCATCTCCCGCATCTGGTCAACGATCGCTTGCGGATAGGTGTCGGTGCGCTCCAGCTCGGGCGCGTTAGGGATGACTTCCTTCTCGACGAATTGTCGTACCGTGGAGATGATCTCGTGCTGAACGTCGGTCAGGCCAATGGTCTCGGCAAGTTTCGTCATGGCGTCTTTCCCCTCGCTAGCAGGCGATCGTCTTCGCATCGGTCAGACGCGTGATGTCGGTGGCAGTCAGCCCCAGGCTCGCGGTGAGTACGTCGGCGGTGTCTTGACCCAGTCTGGGTGCGGGCTCGCCTGCGAAATGTCCGCCGTCGAACACGGTGGGCATCCCGGGCGCGAGGTAGTCCCCCAGGCCCTCCTGGTGCAGTCGGGAGAACAACGGATTTGCCGTCACCCGTTCGTCGTTGGCAACCTGCGCGAAGCTCTGATAGCGCTCGAACAACACACTGGTGGCCGACAACGCCTGCGTGACCTGGTCGGCCGTGTGATCGGCGAACCACGCGGCGAACAGTCCGCTGAGCACCTCGCGGTATCGGTATCGAACACCCTCGTCGGTGAAATCCGCGCGGAGCGCGTCGGCCAGCGCCGAAATGGCTGCACCCGTGCCGGATACCTCGACAAGATCCTGAAAATGACGTTTGGTCAACGTCACGATCATGAAAGCGACGCCATCGTTACTGGTGAAGTCTTGGCCGTACTGCCCATAGATCGCGTTGCCCAGGCGCTCACGTTCAGTGCCGTTCACCTGAGGCTCGGTCAGCAGTCCGAGATTGCCCGCGGTGGCTAACGCGACGTCTTCCAACGCGAGGCTGATCTGGGCGCCCGCTCCGGACCGGTCCCGGCGACGTACCGCGGCCACGACCGCGAGCGCGGCATACAGACCGCAGCAGACATCCCAGGCCGGCAGCACATGATTGATCGGACCGGCGTGGTTCACCGGGCCGGTGACCAATGGGAATCCGGTTGCCGCATTAACGGTGTAGTCGACACCGGTGGAGCCGTCATGACGGCCGAGGATCTGGAGATGGATCAGGTCGGGACGTTTCGCGGCGAGCGTGTCGTACGACAACCAGGACAGCCCGGCGGCGTTGGTGACCAGCACGCCGTCGCCTTCGACGATCAGTCGCTGGACCAGGTCTTGCCCTTCAGTTGATCGCAAATCGACCGTGACGGAACGCTTTCCTTTGTTCAGCCCGGTCCAGTAGATGGACGTGCCGTTCGCGGTAACTGGCCACCGGTGAGTATCGGACGCACCGCCGACGGGGTCGACCCGAATCACCTTGGACCCCAATTGGCTCAACGTCATTCCGCACAACGGCGCGGCGACGAAGCTGGAGACCTCGATGACGGTGAGATCGGCCAACGGCGTCGTCACTGCGGCCCGACTCGCTCGAAAACCGCGGCGAGGCCCTGCCCGCCGCCGATGCACATGGTTTCCAGTCCGTAGCGCGCGCCGCGCCGATTGAGTTCGCGGGCCAGCGTGGCCAGCATGCGGCCGCCGGTCGCGCCCACCGGATGGCCCAGTGAGATACCCGAGCCGTGCACGTTGGTCCGCTCCCGGTCGGCGGCGCCAAAGCCCCACTCCCGCATCACGGCAAGTGCCTGCGCGGCGAACGCCTCGTTGAGTTCGATGAGGTCGATGTCGCTCAATTGCAGGTCCGCCTTGGCCAGGGCGAGCTCGGTGGCAGGTACCGGGCCGATTCCCATCACGTTGGGTGGCACGGCCGCGACGCCCCAGGACACCAGCCGGACCAACGGGGTGAGGCCGAGTTCGGCGGCCCGGTCCGGGGTGGTCACCACACACATGGAAGCCGCGTCGTTTTGACCGCTGGCGTTTCCCGCCGTCACCGTCGCTTCTGGATCATCCTTGAGCAGAACGGGTTTGAGCTTGCTCAGCGATTCCACCGTGGTGTCGGCCCGCGGATGCTCGTCGGTGTCGATCAGCTCCTCGCCGCGTCGGCCACGCACGGTGACCGGGATGATCTCCTCGGCCAGGACGCCGTCCTTCTGCGCGGCCACCGCCCGCTGGTGCGACGCCACCGCTAGTTCGTCCTGCTCCTGCCGCGAGATGTTGTACTGGCGGCGCAAATTCTCCGCGGTCTCCAGCATTCCGCCGGGCACCGGATAGTGGCGACCGCCGGCGGTGGAGCGCCCGCGCGCCAATCCGTCGTGCACCTGTACGCCGCCGCGGCCACCACCCCAGCGCATGTCGGTGGAGTAGAAAGCGACGTTGCTCATGCTTTCCGCGCCGCCGGCGACGACCAGATCGTGGTCACCCGAGGTGATCTGGAGACTTGCCTGGATGACCGCCTGAAGGCCCGATCCACAACGACGGTCTACCTGCATGCCCGGTACCGTCACCGGCAAACCGGAATCAAGTGCGATCACGCGCCCGATCGCCGGCGCCTCGCTGTTGGGATAGCAGTGCCCCAGGATGACATCCTGTACCGCGTCGGGTGGGACGCCGGTCCGTTCGAGCAGCCCGGTAAGAGCGGCAACCCCGAGCTCAACAGCGCTCTGCGACTTGAACATTCCGCCGTAGCGGCCGATCGGTGTCCGAACCGGTTCGCAGATCACGGCTTCGCGACTGCTCACAGATGCCTCCCGCCGGTCACCTCGAGGACGGTGCCGGTCATGTATGACGACAGATCGGAGGCCAGGAACAACGCGACGTTGGCTACTTCTTCGGGCTCGCCGGCTCGTCCCATCGGTACCTCCGCGACTTTTGCGTCCCAAATCCGTTGCGGCATTGCCTCTGTCATCGCCGACCGGATCAGGCCGGGCTGGATTGCGTTGACCCGCACACCGAGGTGAGCGAGTTCCTTCGATGCCGCCTTGGTCATACCGACGATGCCGGCCTTGGCCGCCGAATAGTTGGTCTGGCCGACCATTCCAACCTTCCCGGAAATCGATGACATGTTCACGATCGTCCCGCGCTTGTTCTCCCGCATGATCGCCGCGGCTTTGCGCAAGCCGTTCCACGTTCCCTTCAGATGCACGGCGATCACCTGATCGAACTGTTCCTCGGTCATTTTGCGCATCGTCGCGTCGCGGGTGATTCCGGCGTTGTTGATCATGATGTCCAGCGTGCCGAACCGGTCGACGGCCGCGCCGATCAGTGCATCGACGTCGTCGCCGGATGTCACGTCGCAGCGCACGGCGATGGCGACCTCGTCGCCGCCCAGCTGCGCGGCCGCGGACTGCGTCGCCTCGAGATTCACGTCACCGAGCACTACCCGGGCGCCCTCATCAACGAACCGCTGCGCGATGGCCAAACCCAGCCCCTGGGCGCCGCCGGTGATGACTGCGGTCTGACCGGTCAACAACGACACACGATCACCGTCCTTCTATTCAGGCCCCCAACGCGGGACATCATCGCACATCATATTTCATATATGATCGCTGACTGCAGACACCCGGCGGGGCGCCGCAGCAGCGCGGCTGGCCGCGATCGCACCGCTCGAAGGGAGCGCTGATTCATGCCTAACTCGGTCGTCGACGACGACGACTTCCAGCAGATCCTGGCCCAGACCAGGCAGTTCGTCCGCACCGCCGTCGTCCCGCGGGAGCAGGAGATTCTGGCGACCGACCGGGTGCCAGACGATCTTCGGAACCAGGCCAAGGACATGGGCTTGTTCGGCTACGCCATCCCGCAGGAATGGGGTGGACTCGGGCTCGATATCACCCAAGACGTCGAGCTGGCGATGGAGCTGGGCTACACCTCGCTGGCGCTGCGGTCGATGTTCGGCACCAACAACGGCATCGCCGGTCAGGTCCTGGTCGGGTTCGGCACCGACGAACAGAAGGCCACCTGGCTGGAGGCGCTGGCGTCGGGAAAGGTCGCCTCGTTCGCGCTGACCGAACCTGGGGCGGGGTCGAATCCGGCAGGATTGCGCACCAAGGCTATTCGCGATGGCGCAGAAGGCGATTGGGTGATCACCGGCGAGAAGCGATTCATCACCAACGCGCCGGTTGCCGACCTGTTCGTGGTCTTCGCGCGAACCCGGCCCGCCGATGACGCCGGACCGGGCATCGCCGTGTTCCTGGTTCCCGCCGACTCCTCCGGAGTCGAGGTCGGAACCAAGGACGCCAAGATGGGACAGGAAGGCGCCTGGACCGCGGACGTGCGCTTCACCGATGTCCGCATCCCGGCCGGGGCGCTGGTCGGCGGCAGCGAGGACATCGGTTACCGCGCCGCGATGACCTCGTTGGCGCGCGGGCGGATTCACATCGCCGCGCTGGCCGTGGGAGCCGCACAGCGGGCGCTGGACGAATCCGTCAACTACGCGGCAACGGCCACCCAGGGCGGCACACCGATCGGGAACTTCCAGCTGGTGCAGGCGATGCTCGCCGACCAGCAGACCGGAGTGATGGCCGGTCGCGCGCTCGTCCGTGACGCCGCCCGGCTGTGGCTCACCGACCAGGACCGGCGCGTCGCCCCGTCGGCGGCCAAGGTGTTCTGTACCGAAATGGCCGGCAACGTCGCCGATCTCGCCGTGCAAATCCACGGTGGTAGCGGATACATGCGCGAGGTGCCGGTCGAACGTATCTACCGCGACGTGCGCCTGCTGCGACTGTACGAGGGGACCAGCGAGATTCAGCGGCTGATCATCGGCTCGAACCTGGTCAAGGCGGCACAACGCAGGCAGTGACGTAATATCGTCCCGGTTACAGTGGCCTTTACGATACGGAGCAAACATGGCTGGCCGGTTGACGGACAAGGTCGCATTCATCACCGGGGCGGCGCGAGGTCAGGGTCGCGCGCACGCCGTCCGGATGGCCCGTGAAGGCGCCGACATCATCGCGGTCGACATCGCCGGCAAGCTGCCGTCCTGTGTCCGATACGACTCGGCGACACCGGAGGATCTGGCCGAAACCGTTCGGCTCGTCGAGGCCGCTGGCCGCCAAGTCATAGCTTCGGCCACCGATATTCGCGACTTCGACGGTCTGCGCCAGGCGGTGGACGACGGCGTGGCTGCGCTCGGGCGGCTGGACATCATCGTCGCCAACGCCGGCATCACGGCTCCGCAGGCGTGGAACGAAATCACTTCCGAATCGTTTCGCGACGTGATCGACGTCAATGTGACCGGAACGTGGAACACCGTAATGGCGGGCGCACAGAAGATCATCGACGGTGGTCGCGGCGGGTCCATCATTTTGATCAGCTCCGCGGCCGGCATGAAGATGCAGCCGTTCATGGTGCACTACACCGCCAGCAAGCACGCGGTGACCGGGATGGCACGCGCATTCGCCGCCGAGTTGGGTATGCATTCGATCCGGGTCAACAGTGTGCACCCCGGTCCCGTCAACACTGCAATGGGCGGCGGCGACATGGTCGGCGCCTTGGCAAACTTTACCGAGACCAGTCCGCACTTGGCGAACACCCTCACACCGTTTCTACCGAATTGGGTTGCCGAGCCCGAGGATATCGCCGATGCGGTGTGTTGGCTGGCCGGCGACGAATCGCGAAACATCACGGCGGCCGCGATCCCGATCGATCAAGGTTCTACGCAATACTGATTCGGGTCACGCGATCAGGTCGAGCGTGCCGAGGTCGCGGATGGCTTGGCAGCCTCGGGCCAGCATGGTCAGTACCATGTCATCACCGCGGTCGGTGGCAGTGGCGAACGCGAATCCCAACGCCGAGATCAACAGAGCTTGCGGCGCGCCGAGTCGGTAGTCGCGCCAACAGGTTTCGCGATCGTAACCGGTCACACCGTAGCCGCAGAGCGCTCGATGGTATTCGTCGACAAGGTCGTGTTCGATCGATGCACGCAGCTCTGGCTTGAGGCTGGTCGCGGTGAAGTACGCGAGATCGCGCGCGGGCAGGCCTACTCCGAGCGTCTGCCAATCCACCACCGTCACGCCGGCGGCGTCGGCAGAGAACAACAAATTGTCGAGCCGGTAATCGCCGTGCAACAATGCGAACCGGTCCCGCTCGGCGAGCAACCAGGGCGTCACTAAACCCATTGCAGTGGTGAAGGTTTCGCGATCGGCCGCGCTCATTCGGTCCCCGAGCTTGTCCAACGTGATCTCGGCACTCATGCGCGCCACCTCACCCAGACCGCCGGCCGACGCTTCGTCCGGTCGGGCGAAGGCGATCCCGGGGAAGTCCAGCCAGAAGGGATCACACCAACTGGGACCGTGCAGTCCGGCTAAAGCCGTCACGACCAGTCGCGCTTCACGCTCACCGCAGCCCGCGATCTGGTCGCCTTGCACAGCCGGAGCCTGATCGGCCAGCAGCAGCGCGTAATCCAGTGCGTCCTCACTGATTTCGCAGTAGAAACACTGCGGGATGGGCACGCGAACCCGATCGGCCACCCCGGTGTAGAACGCGCACTCGCTGCGGTAGCCGATGGTCACCCGGTCACGCACGGTGTCGTCCTGCGCGGGCAGTTTGATCACGAAGGTGTCGGGCAGACTGCCCGCGTCATCGACGTAGGTCACCGACACCCGATACGTCGCTCCGGTCTGCCCGGTACCGATGGCGATCACGTCGACGCCGGACAACCGCACAGGTGTGCCGCGATTGCTCAGGACGGTGGAAAGCCACTCGACGGTGATGTCGTCCGGGTATCGGGGAATGGGCATCGGGATCTTCGCCCCTTTCGCTGGCTTGACCGGCGGGACAACTGTAAGGCATGCGGCATGAGTTACCGCCGTCCATCGTCTCACCGCACGTAAATGCCCTAATACCCCCCGTCGGCCTATGGCCCGTCCTAAGATCGCTCCACTTGTCTCGCTGCAGGGGTGATCACGATGAAGATGAATGCCGCGGTTCTGTGGGAGTTCAACGCGGAATGGAGTGTCGAAGAACTGGACCTTGACGGTCCGCAGGACGGCGAGGTTCTGGTGTCCTTCGAGGCCGCCGGGCTCTGCCACTCAGATCATCACGTCCGCACCGGCGACCTTCCCGTACCGCTGCCCATAGTCGGCGGCCACGAAGGGGCTGGCGTTGTGCAGGAGGTCGGCCCTGGCGTCAGGGACGTGCGGGTCGGCGACCATGTAGTGGCGTCTTTCCTTCCGGCGTGCGGGCGCTGCCGTTGGTGTGCAAGCGGCCATCAGAATCTGTGCGACCAGGGCGCGTTGCTCCTGAGCGGCGCCCAACTCGATGGGACGTATCGGCGTCGGGTCCGGGACCGCGACGTCGGTGCGGCATGCTTCTTGGGCACGTTCGCCCAGTACGGCACCGTGCCGGACAGCTCGATCGTCAAGATCGACAATGACCTTCCGCTCTCGCGTGCCTGCCTGCTTGGCTGCGGGGTCACCACTGGGTGGGGATCGGCGGTCAATACCGCCAAAGTAAGCCCGGGCGACACCGTCGTGGTGATCGGCTGCGGCGGCATCGGTAGCGGCGCGATTCAGGGCGCGCGATTGTCTGGCGCGGAAAAGATTGTGGTGGTCGACATCGTGGAAGGCAAGCGGGACAAGGCTTTCCAGTTCGGAGCAACTCATTTCGCCACGTCAATGACCGAGGCCACCGCTTTGGTCGGCGACTTGACGCATGGTGTGATGGCCGACTCGGCCTTGCTGACGGTCGGGGTTGCCGAGGGCCACATGATCGGTGAGGCGCTGGAGATCGTCCGCAAGGGCGGGGCGGTGGTGCTGACGGCGCTGGCACCGATCACCGACGTGACGCCGACCCTCCCGATGGCGATGTTCACACTGTTTCAAAAACGCCTGCTGGGCAGTCTTTACGGCGAGGCCAACCCGCGCGCCGACATTCATCGACTGCTGAGCCTCTACCGCGAGGGCAAGCTTTTGCTCGACGAAACGGTGACCGCCGAGTACAAACTCAACGACATCAACGAGGCCTACGACGATATGCTGGCGGGCCGCAACATTCGCGGCGTCATCATCCACGACCATTGAGTCGCATAGCGCGGCACGGCACGTCAGGTAGGAAGCCGACGACGCAAAACCGTCGATCCTGGCCCGGCAAGTGCGTCCAGCGACGCGGTGCGCCCGCAGACGCTCATCATCAAAGCTGCCACCGGTCCAGTGACCTCGGCGCCGTCGCGCCAGGATCGGCTTACATCGTTGGCGGACAATCGAATTCCCCGCAGCCGGCTCATCGGCACAAAACCGATCGGCCAGCGGCCGGTGAGAAAGTCCATCGCCGACACTATGTGCTGGACATCGGGCTCAAACGGCAGGCCGAGCGCAATCCGGACATCGCCGCTGTGCACCAAGATGTCGGCCAGCGGACCACGTGGGCCGAACACCGGTGACGAGATCGGGCGATCCGCGTGTTCACGGAGAGCGGCGAGGATCTCGGCCATCGGCGCCTGTGCGCGGCGTCGCGCCAGTCTGTCGATCCCGCGACTCAGGCTTCCGCACCGGATCGCCATCTGAAGAAACCCCGGCATCCCGTCAAGCACGGTGCTGACGACGTGCGCGGCCACCGTCTTGATATCCCAGCCCAGGCACAGGCTCGGCGTCGCAAGCTGCGCATCGTCGAGGTCGTCGATCAGACTCGCGAACTGACGTCGCTGGTCCGCGACCGCGGCGAAGACGAACTGATTGTCGGCACTGACCACGGCACTATGCCTTGCTCGTCGGGGTCCAGATTTGGGTGGATTCCGAACGGCCGCGCAGCACCATTTCTGCGTCGGAGACCCAGTTTCGACGCTCGGTTGTGTCGGCGCGCTCGATTGCGGCAGCCGAACACCCGATCCGTTGGTCCAGCGTTTTGGCGAAGTCGGCCAGCCGCGCCGCTTCGTTGACCGCATCGCCGACAACGGTGTATTCGTAACGCTTTTCGGCGCCGATGTTTCCGGCGAACACCGGCCCCGCCGATACGCCGATCCCGAAATCGACCATCGGTAGCCGACGCAGTTGATCGCGTAGCGTGCGGGCGGTCGCCAACGCCGCTGATGCCGCCCCGTCCAGGGCAAGCGGGGCCCCGAAGACCGCGAGTGCGGCGTCCCCCTGGAATTTGTTAATCAGCCCGTGGTGGTCGTCCACAGCGCTCACGACGATGCGGAAGAAGTCGTTGAGCACCTGAGCCACCTCTTGCGGCGGCCTACTCGCCGTCAAGGTCGTCGAGCCGACCAGGTCGATGAAGAGGATCGCCGCTTCTCGGACATCGCCGGACAGCAGGGTGCCCTCTTCGATCGCGCGGCGGGCTACGTCGGCTCCGACATGGCGGCCGAACAGGTCGCGTAACCGGTCGCGTTCGCCGATTCCGGCGACCATGCGGTTGAATCCGTGCTGTAGGCGGCCGATTTCAGACTTCTCGTAGACGCCGACGAAGGTGTCGATCTTGCCTCGCTCGACCTTCGCCATCGCGTCGACGACCTCGCGCACCGGATCCGATATCGAACGGGAGGTCATGATCATCACCGGAAGCCCGATCAGAATCGCGACCAGCGTCACGACCAGGATGGGCATCTCGACCGACCCGGTCTTCTGAATGATCCAGCCGTTCGAGCGCGCCAACACCAGACCGGCGATCGCAAAAGAGGGCAGACCGCTCCCCAACAGCCACGTGCCCACCAGTCGGGTGAGCACGCTGGGCGCGACCACCAGGCCCTCGGTCCCCTGCGTGGCCGCCAACATGATCGGCCGAAGGGATCGCTGCGTGAGCAGAAGACTGAGGCTCGCGGCTGCGGTCCCGCCGAACACGACCGCCAACAGAGTCGGGATCCAAAGGGCCGCAAGGCCGTCGAGATTCAGCACCAGGTAGGTGATGCCGCTGACCGCCCACACCACCGCCAGAATCATCGACTGCCGGGTGATGATGCGCATGACCGATTGCCGCTGCTCGGAATTTGGTTGTTGTTGAGTAACGAACCACCGCAGCACCGGAACGAGATTCGCGATACCGGCGACGGCGACGGCGACGGTCCCGAGCACGACGATGACCGTCGCGGTGATCAGGCTGGTCAGTGCGAAATACGCCCTGGCGTCACCGGCGAACTGACTGTGCAGCGGGATGACGATCGCGGCGGCATCGGCGGTGCCGAGCAGGTGACCGCAGGCGAGACCGGCCGCATAGCGGAACGACATCTTGCGGCCGATCTCCCGCTGTGCTTGTCCGGCGTCGGTCACGGGACAAACCTAGCCCGCTGACAGGCTGGACTGCCGCAGGTGCGTCAGCCCGCGGGGTACCCCACGGATTTGACCTCGGTGTACTGGTCGAATCCGGCCACACCGTTCTGGCGGCCGATTCCGCTGTCCTTGTATCCACCGAACGGCGTATCGGCGCCGTAGGGCGCGCCGCCGTTGACGCCGATGAAGCCGGCTTTGATCCGACGAGCCACGGCCAGCGAATGCTCCAGCGAGCCCGACATCACGTTGCCGGCCAGACCGTACACGCTGTCGTTGGCGATCCGGATCGCATCTTCTTCGTCGTCGAACGGGATGACCGACAGCACCGGACCGAAGATCTCTTCCTGGGCGATGGTCATCTTGTTGTCGACATCGGTGAAAAGCGTTGGCCGGACGAAATATCCCCTGTCGAAACCGGTTTCCGCACCGGGCCCGCCGACCAGCGCGGTGGCACCTTCCTCGACGCCCTTCTTGATGTAGCCCGTTACCCGGTCGAACTGGCGCTGCGAAATCACCGGCCCACACAAGGTGCCGGGATCCTGCGGGTCTCCGCAGGTGACGTTCTCGTAGATGCCCTTCAGGATCGCCACACCCTCCTCGTAGCGAGACCGCGGCAGCAGCATCCGGGTCGGGTTGGCGCAACCCTGCCCCGCGTGCATGCACGGGGCTATGCCGATCGCGCAGGCCAACCCGAAGTCGGCGTCCTCCAGGACAATGGTGGCCGACTTGCCGCCGAGTTCGAGGAACAGCCGCTTCATGGTGGCCGCGCCTTTTTCCATGATCCGCTTGCCGACCACCGTCGACCCGGTGAACGAGATCAGGTCGACCTTCGGCGACAGCGTCAGCTCCTCGCCCACAATGTGATCCGACGCGGTGACGACGTTGACCACACCGGCGGGGATATCGGTCTTTTCGGCGATGAGCCGACCAAGCCGAGTCGCGTTGAACGGAGTGTTCGGCGCCGGCTTGAGCACGACGGTGTTGCCGGTGCCCAGCGCCTGCCCCAGCTTGTTGATCGTCACCTCGAACGGGAAGTTCCACGGCACGATCGCACCGACCACGCCCACCGGCTCTCGCCAGACCTTGATGGAGGTGTTCGCGCCGGTGAGGCTGATCACCCGGTCGCCGAGATCGGTCTCCCATGCGTACTCGTCGATCAGCCTGGCCGGGTACTTCAGTCCGTCGGCCAGCGGGGCATCCAGCTGTGGGCCGAATGTGATGGCCCGGGGGGAGCCAACTTCAAGGATGAGCTCCTCGCGCAGCTCCTCTTTCTCCGATTCGATTGCGTCATGCAGCTGCAACAGGCACCGCTTGCGCAGCTCTTTGTTGGTGGACCAGTCGGTCTCGTCGAAGGCGCGCCGGGCGGCGTCGATGGCCCGGTGCATGTCCTCTTTCGACGCGTCGGCGACTTCCCCGAGCGACTCCTCGGTGGCCGGGTTGATGTTGGTGAAGGTGCCGGCCTGGCCGTCGACCAACTTGCCGTCGATCATCATCTTCGGCTCGAAGCGGACCTTTACAGTGTCAGTCATGTTTGTTGCGCTTTCGTAGTTGGGACGCTGAGCAGAGCGCCAGGACGCACGATACTATGGGAAGCCTTACCGGAAGATAGCCGGTTGGCAACCCTCCGACGGAGGTTGACCCATCCTCGATGTTGTTGACCAAATATCTGTTCCACCGTAGAGTTCGCCATTGCCCGTAGTCAATCGCCCCGAAGCCAACAGGAAACGTGGATTTCTCATACCCGCCAGAGGTGGAACAGGTCCGCAAAGAGTTGCGCGCGTGGCTGGCCGCGAACCTGACCGACGACGTCATCGCCGCGAACCGCGGGCGAGGTAGGGACGAAGCGGCATTTCAGACCCTTCGGGCATGGAACGCGACGATGGCCGACGCCGGCTGGGCCGCGGTCTCCTGGCCGCAGGAGTACGGCGGCCGCGGGGCAGGCGTCCTCGAGCAACTGGTCTGCGCCGAGGAGACCACCCGCGCACGGGTGCCGGTCCACCTCAATGTGATCGGGATGAACAACATCGCTCCAGCGATCATGCAGCACGGGACCGAGACGCAGAAGCGCACTCTGCTCCCCCGGATGATGCGCGCCGACGACATCTGGTGTCAGGGAATGTCGGAACCCGAAGCCGGCTCCGATCTCGCCTCGCTGCGCACCCGCGCGGTGCGCGACGGCGACCACTTCGTGGTCAACGGCCAGAAGATCTGGACCTCGCTGGGGCACCGGGCCAAGTGGTGCCAGCTGTATGTGCGCACCGACCCGGACGCGCCAAAGCACAAGGGCATCTCATGTCTGATTCTCGACATGTCGTTGCCGGGCATCGAAGTTCGTCCGCTTGTCACGCTGAGCGGCGACGCGGATTTCGCGGAGGTGTTCTTCAACGACGTGCGGGTACCTGCCGATGCCCTGCTCGGTCCGGAGAACGGCGGCTGGCAGATCGCCACCACGACGCTGAGTCACGAACGGGCCGGGGCCGCACGGCTCTACACCGATATGCAGGTGCGCCTCGCGGAATTGGTCACCGATCTTGCGGACGTACAGATCGGCAACCGGCCCGTGCTCGAGGACCCGACGACGCTGCGACGTCTGGGTGAAATCGCTTTGCGCATCAAATATCTCGAGGTGCTGTGCCAGCGATCGATCTCCGCGATCCTGCACGGCGGCGACGCGTTCGGGTCGGCAAGCCTCGCCAAGACGATCTGGGGTGAGGTCGGGCAGAGTATCGGCGCGCTGGCCTTCGACCTGCTCGGAACGCACCCCGACGGTCGCCGCTGGGCCGACTACCGCTTGACGTCGCGCTCGCTGACCATCGCCGGCGGGACGACGCAGATCAACAAGAACATCACCGCCCAGCGCATTCTGGGACTGCCCCGCTCATGAATTTGGAACTGACCGACGAGCAGGTCGCACTGCGCGACACCGTGCGAAGCTTTCTCGCCGAAAGGGCCTCCATCGCTGAGCATGTCCGCCCGATGCTCGACGACGCGACCGGTACCACCGAGGCGGTCTGGCGGGGGCTCGCCGACTTGGGCACCACCGGCCTGCTCGTGCCGTCGGAATACGACGGCGCCGGCATGACGATGGTCGAGGCCGGCATCGTGCTCGAAGAACTCGGCGCCGCGCTGCATCCCGGGCCGTGGCTGTCCACCGCCGTCGCCGCGACCCGCGCGTTGACGCGGTTCGAGGTGGACGCCAGTGTGGCGGCCCCACTGTTCACCGGGATCGCGAACGGTTCCACGACCCTTGCGGTGGGCCCGCTGGACGGTGAGCGCCCGAGCGCGGTCGCAAGCGCCGACGGTGTCGTGCTGCGCGGCGAGATCGACGGCGTGTGGGATGTCGCCGCCGCCGACCTGCTCCTCGTGTTCACCGACGATCGGGACGGCACAGGTCTTTTCGCGGTCCAGACGTCGGCGCCCGGCATCGACATCACCCCGCAAACCGGAATCGACCAGACCCGCAAGCGATTTCGTCTACGGCTCAACGAGACGCCCGCGCAACGTTTGAGTGCTGCACCTCCCGACTCCGTCGAGGCCCTGGTCGATGACGTGACGATCGCTTGGGCCGCTGACGCGCTCGGCGCGGCACAGGCCATCCTGGACCTGGTCGTCGAATACGCCAAGGTGCGGCGCCAATTCGGCCAGCCGATCGGCGCCTTCCAGGCGGTTCAGCATCTGTGCGTCGACATGTACGAGACGGTCGAGCTCGCCCGCAGCGGCGTGATCCACGCCTTGTGGGCCGCCGACGCCGGTAGTCGCGCGGAACGACATTCGGCCGCGTTGCGCACCAAGGCGTTCGCCGGCCGGCTGGCCGCGGTCGGCGATACGGCTATCCAGGTCTTCGGTGGTATCGGCTACACCTGGGAGCACGACGCTCACCTGTACCTCAAGCGCTTGCTCAGCTGGAGCGCATTTCTCGACGGACCCGACCAGTGCCTCGTGCAGATCGGTGCGCAGTTTGCCGAGTCCGTACTTCACTGAAATCCAATGACGCCGCGTTAATACCGTTCAACCTGCGCAATTGACGCTCAGCGACCTGGTAGCGTTAAACCAAATATTGGGTCAAGGATCGCGCGGGACCGGCCTGTGGAGGTGTCGTGGGGCTTCAGCAACCATCCGAGGCTGGAGCCACTTCGAGCTCTGCGCGCCTAGACTTGCCCGATGCCGAGTCGTTGGTCCGGTCCGAGCAAACCGGACGTTCACGCATGACGCCGCGGGGACGGGGTGCCGCAAAACGCGTCCCCAACTTGGCGAATGAGCGGGGCGGCTCTTATGACGACGGCACCCGTCGCACCGAAATCTTGCACACCGCTGCATCGTTGATCGCTTCCTCGGGCCTGCGAACGTCCCTACAAGAGATCGCCGATGCCGCGGGCATATTGCCCGGAAGCCTTTACCACCACTTCGAATCGAAGGAAGCGATCCTTGTCGAGCTGGTCCGGCGGTATTACACCGACCTCGATCGCATCGGCGAAATCGCGCACGAGAAATTAGACCAAGCCGACCCGCGCTCCGTCGCCGACAAGATCGTCGAATTGGGCTCCGCGATCGCGCGTTGCGCGGTACAGCACCGCGCCGCCCTGCAGATGTCGTTTTTTGAGGCCCCGAGCGCAAATCCGGAACTCGTCGAACTCCTCCAAAACCCGCCGACCGCCGTGCAGCAGGCGATGCTGCAAACGCTCCGCGCGGGCAGGTGGAGCGGTTTCATTCGATCCGACATCGACCTGCCCACGCTGGCCGACCGGATCTGCCAGACCATGATGCACGTCGGACTCGACATCATCAGGCACACCGGCGCGGCCGATCAGACCGCCGTCGTCATGTGCCGGATCATGTTGCACGGCCTGGCCAGTCGGTCGCCCAGCGATCGGGAACTGAACAGCTCCAGCGCTTTTGCCGCGGCCGAGGCGGCCATCAACACCTGGACCGACGAGGGCGAGTCGGACGGCAACGACAAAGCGGCACACGTGCGTGCGGTGGCACGAGCTGAGTTCGGCAGAAAAGGCTACGAGGTCACCACGATCCGTGACATCGCCGCGGCGGCAGGCCTGGGCACCGGGACGGTTTATCGGCTAATCGGGTCGAAAGACGAACTCCTCGCCTCGATCATGGAGTCGTTCGGCAACAAAGCCGGCGGCGGCTTCGCCAGCGTTCTGCGTACCGATGCCACGCCGGTGGAAAAACTGGACGCGCTCAGCTGGGTCAACATCAATGCGTTGGATCAGTTCCCCGACGAGTGGAAGATCCAGCTCGCGTGGATGCGCCAATCGCCGCCCGATACGCCCAACCCCGGGCTGGCGTTCACCATGCGCTTACGACAACTCAGAACGCTGTTGTCGGAAGGGATCGAGTCGGGCGACATCCGCATCGAGGATCCGCCGTCGCTGTCGATGCTGGCGCGCTACGTCATGGACGCGTTGTGGGTGCCGGAAAACATCGTGCGTGCTCAGGGCAAGGACGCTGCGCTGCTCAATGCCCGCGACACGCTGGTGCGCGGCGCCGCCGAGCGTGACACATCCGCATCAATCTGACAACCAAGATTTCGAATACACCCCGGTAGGCGCACCGGTCCCCGCATACTGGCGGGGTGCGCGCTGACGGATTCGGTGTCGTGGACTTCGCGTTCGCGGCACTGACATATCACGTGTTCGCGTGCGGATCGCGGTCTCGCACCCGACCTGGCAACCCCGTTCTTGTACCAAATATCTGTTCCACGTAAAGTACTCGCGGGCCTTACTGTTGGCGCCCCAAGAGAGGAATGAAATGACTGGTATCGAGCAGTTCCGCTACGACGGCAAGCGGGCGTTGGTAGTCGGAGGTGCCACCGGTATGGGCGCCGCTGCGGCCAAGATCGTCGGTGACCTGGGAGCCGAGGTCATCAACCTGGACTACGCGCCAGTCGAAGCCGGCCTGGGCCGCGGAATCCAGGTCGACCTTAGGGACCCGGCGTCGATCGACAAGGCCCTCGATGAGGTCGGCGGGCCCGTCGACGCACTGTTCTCTGCCGCCGGCATCGCCGATGGTCCGGACTTGATGAAGATCAACTTCATCGGGCACCGGCACGTGATCGACAAGCTGATCAGCAACGGCCAGCTGGGCCGCGGCGGGGCCATCTGCTTCATCTCCTCAGTGGCCGGCATCGGCTGGGAAACCGACTTGCCGAGGCTTCAGGAGTTCTTGGCCACGCCCGACTTCGAATCGGCAGACGCCTGGAGCAAAGCCCACGAGGCGGACAACTTTGGCCACTACGGCACCAGCAAGCAGGCGATCAACGCATATGTCGCGACGCATGCATTCCCGTTCCTGGCCAAGGGCATTCGAATCAACGCGATCTGCCCGGGGCCGACCGACACTCCGCTCGCACGAGCCAACGCCGACCTGTGGCTGTCGTTCGCGCAGGACTACCGCGAGGCCACCGGCAGCGCGACGCACACGCCCGAGCAGATGGGCAACGTGATGGCGTTCCTCAACAGCGACGCCGCCGCGGGTGTCAACGGCGTGACCCTGCTCGTCGACTACGGACACGTCAGCTCGTCGAATACCGGGACGTTCGCGGCGGGCAAGCCGATCATCGACTTGCTCATGGGCCGCGTCTCGCTTGGATAGCCGTCGCGGACGTTTACTCCCGAGGACGCGCGCAGGCTGATAGAAACAGCGTGCGGGACAAACCTGCGTGCGTTTGGAGGTGCCCGATGGGACGACGACTTATCACCGCGGCGGTAAGCGCTTCATTGGTGGCGGCATCGTGCGCGGGGTGCTTTACCGACAACAGGGTCACGCAGAAGACCGCTCGCATCACGGTCGACAACAACACCCGCACCTCGCACGCCGTCACGTGTAGCCAGGTCGACTGGTTGCTGACGGCGAACATCAGCGCCGCGCCTGCGAATGTTCGCGTGCTGCTCAAGCTGGACCCGGAAACCCCCAAGGTTGAATCGGTCCACTTCGACAACTTCGCGGGCTTCTCCGGCGTCTCCGACTCCGGAGCCGGTGAGGCGAAGATCCGGTTTGCCAACAACACGTACACCATCACGGGGACGGCCGAAGGATCTCAGCTCAACGATCCGCGCATCTCCGTGACGGCCCCGTTCACCATCGAAGTGGGTTGCTGAGCGACGACCGTTCAGCGGGCGTCTAGTCGGCATCCTCGTCGGGCGGCGGTTGAAACTCTTGCGCAGGAGGCGTCCTCTTCAGCCATGCTCTCAGCCGGACAAGTGGGCTGACGACGACGCCGGTGGCCAGCAAGATCAGTAGGACGATAACTGCGGCGTTCACAATCTCAATGGTGACAGGTCGGGGTGAATTATTGCGCCATCGGTATTCGGAGATTCGACCCAAGCGATACCAATTGCACATGGTGCTCCTGTTGCAGAAGTTGCTGAAATTGCGTGCGAATCGGCGAAGTTGATTCGCTATCTGCGCAGGTAGTCGGGTCGAATGTGGCAAATACGCGATGCGGCCAGGTTTGAGGTGGCTGTCGGTCGGCTATTCCAACCCAGCGTGTTCTCACCTCGATCGCGAGTTCGCGCTCGGAAAACAGGGAACTAAGAAGGAGACCATTGTGAAGTTCACAACGACGACAATGAAGACGGCGATTGGTGCCGCGGGTATTGCCGCGGTGAGCCTCGCCACCGCAGGATCCGCTTCGGCCGCGCCCAACATTCAGGGATTCGGTACCAGCGAGCCTCTGATCGACGGGCCGATGGTGACCAACTACACGGTGAGCAACCTGCAGCCAAGCAACATTGCGATTCCCGGCTTCACTCCGAAGGGAACGCTGTACCAAGCAGACGTCACCGTCCGGTCGGACGGTGGGATCGTCACACCGCAGGTGCGAGACTTCAGCGCTCGCGGCCCCAACGGTCAAACCTACAAATTGATCGACAAGGTCGAGGTACCAAACGGCCTCAACCCGGCGCCCATCCCCCAGGGCAGTGAGTCGAAGGGGACGCTGTACTTCGATGCCACGGGAGCACCGCCGAACGGAGTTGTCTACAACGACGGACTGCAGGACATCCTGATGTGGACGTCGAACGTGCCGGGGACGTCGCCGAACATGTCGGGAACCTCCCCGAACATGCCGGGAACGTCGGCGCCTGGTGAGCCGGGCAACACCGGCCCCGCGCCGGGCGCGCTTCCCGCGCCGGCAACGACCTAGCCCGCTGTGAAGTGTCTCCCCTCGCCACGATCGGCGAGGGGAGACATTTTATTGATGCGCTAAACCTGCAGTGCGGCATGGCTTTACCACTGACTTGGCCGAAATGCGCCGAGAGGTTGGGCTAGGGCTAATACGGTCCCCGTTCCGATAGGGCCCGCGCTATCGAACAGGGTGGCCGTCCCGGCCCCCACACCGTCGTTTCCGTAGTAACTCTGCGCAGCCAGCCCGATGTACTCGCCTTCGGGCAATCGGCTCATCGCCACGGTGTAATCGGCATTGATGTGCCGCAAGCCCGCTGTGCCCCAATGCGTCAACGAGCTGATGACGTCGCCGGCAACGGCCGCCCGGGTGAACGGCGTGAGTGGGTGTCCTGCCACCATCGGACGAAACATGCGCGTCCACGCGAACTTCTGCACACCCGGTTGCTCCCACTCAAGCGGAGGCATGCCTGCAGTGCCGGGATGGGAGTTAGCGCTGGCGGTCCAGATGCCGAATGGCATCTCCGCTTCGGGAATCTTAGAGTTAGCCGGCATCGGAGGCATCGCCACGGGCGCGGACCACACCTGACCCTCGGGTTCGGCACTGCGCCGCAAGAAGAGCGCGCTGGCTCGCGCGACAACCTGGCCGTTCTGCAGCAGCGCGGCGTCGGCGAGTTTGATACGCCGGCCCTCGCGTTGAATCGACGTCTCGATCGACACGGGTGCAATGGGCACCGGGCGCAGGAGATCAACCGTGAGTCGAGCCGGTTGAAGGTCGTCGTCGCCATGACGGTCCAATGCCCAGCCCAGTAGCCCGCCGACGATCTGACCGCCCATCGTCTGGCCCCACGGTCCACCGGTCATGCTTCCGGGAAGGTAAGAGTTGCCGTCGGCGGTGAAGAATGCATCCACCCGCTCATGCTAGGGAGCGGGTGGATGCACCGGCGTCCGCGCTCGGCGGAAGTTCACATCTGTGCGGGCGGAGGGACTCGAACCCTCATGCTCTCTCGAGCACCGGCACCTAAAGCCGGCGTGTAAGCCAATTCCACCACGCCCGCGCGCCCAGCGATCGTACCGCCTTCGGTCACCGACAATTTGCGTCGGTCGCGGCTCCTAATCTGACTTCGTAGGAAGAAAGAGAAGGGACGAGCAGGTGCGATCGTCGGAGGACTACGAAACCGTGATAGGTCTTGCCGCAAGCGGAATGAACGATTGCGCGATCGCCCGTGAGACGGGGATACCGCGGAGAACAGTGCGAGACCTACGCTGCCGGCCAATGATCCGAGCGAGGCTCTCGGCTGCGGGATCAATATGCGGAATCGATCACGACATCCTTGCGCTGCCACCTGCGGCATACGGCTATCTACTTGGGATCTACTTGGGCGATGGCTGCATCTCACGCGGCGGGCGCGTGTGGCGACTGCGGATCACGCTCGATTCTCGCTACCCCGACATCATCGAACGCACTCGCGATGCGATCGAAGTCCTTATGCCGGGCCAGCGTGCAGGGGCTTGGCGACGTTCCGACAATTGCACGGAGGTTTATCTGTACTCGAAACATTGGCCGTGTCTATTTCCTCAGCACGGACCGGGCAAGAAGCACTTGAGACCGATTCGACTCGAGTTTTGGCAGCAAGCGCTTGTCAAAGAAGCCCCCGAAGAATTTGTGCGGGGCCTCATCGACAGCGATGGCTGCCGCGTGGTTGCGAACGATCGCGGCGTCAAAAGCGTTCGATACCACTTCTCGAACCGATCCGAAGACATTCGCGGGCTGTTCTGCGCCACACTTGATGACCTGGCTATTCCATGGACGCGACCGAGCGAATATCACGTTGCCGTCTACCGCAAGGCCGCGGTAGCGCGCCTCGACGAATTCGTCGGACCGAAAGCGTGACGGGCCTGCCCAGAACACCTCGGGGTACTTTCTAGGGATGTCCACTACACGTCGTCGGAGACTCGCACTGATCGTGCTGGTGGTCTTCGCGGCGGGCGGCTGTCTGGCCCTGGGCTGGTGGCAGTGGACGAGATTTCAATCGACGTCGGGCACTTTCCAGAATCTCGGCTACGCCTTGCAGTGGCCAGCGTTCGCCGGATTCTGCGTCTATGCCTATCGCAAATTCGTCCGTTACGAGCAAGCGCCGCCGGACCATCGAAACACCGACGCTGTCAACGAGATACCGGACGGACTGTTGCCTGAACGTCCCAAGGCCGCGGAACAGAACTCCGACGACCCGGCGCTTCGCGAGTACAACGCCTATCTGGCCGAACTTGCCAAGGCAGACAACGACAACCATCCAAAGCAGAACAGGACAACCGCATGACCACAACCGGCGAGAACATCCGCACTCCCCTGCTCGCCTACCGCGTGATGGCGTGGACGACGGGTCTGTGGCTTATCGCCCTGTGCTACGAGCTGGTGGTCCACTACATCGTCAAGGTGTCGAATCCACCCACCTGGATCGGCATCGTGCACGGCTGGGTCTATTTCGCTTATGTACTGGCGGCTTTCAACCTTGC
>NZ_DASXHW010000066.1:0-8282 GCF_036488105.1 Mycobacterium sp.
CGGACGGGTGAGTTCATGAGTGTGGACCTGAGTCGACGGCTGGGCGGCAAGGTCGCCGTGGTGACCGGCGGCGGAAGCGGCATCGGGCTGGCGTCGGCGCGACGTCTTCATGCCGAAGGGGCCACCGTAGTCATCGGCGACATCGACGAGCGGACCGGTACCGCGGCGGCTGACGAACTGGGCGGACTGTTTGTGCCAGTTGACGTTTCGGATGAAGCCTCGGTCAATGGGCTCTACCACGCCGCGGCCGACCGCTACGGCTCGATCGACATCGCGGTCAACAACGCCGGCATCTCGCCACCGGATGACGACCTGATCGAGAACACCGAGTTACCGGCGTGGCAGAAGGTGCAAGACGTCAATCTGAAATCGGTCTACCTGTGCTGCCGGGCCGTGCTGCGGCACATGGCGCTCGCAGGGCACGGGTCGATCGTCAACATCGCCTCGTTCGTCGCGGTGATGGGATCGGCCACTTCACAGATCTCCTACACCGCATCCAAGGGCGGGGTGTTGGCGATGTCGCGAGAACTCGGTGTGCAGTTCGCCCGGCAGGGCATCCGGGTCAACGCGTTGTGCCCCGGGCCGGTGAACACTCCACTGCTGCAAGAGCTTTTCGCCAAGGACCCCGAACGTGCGGCCCGGCGGATGGTGCACGTGCCGATGGGCCGGTTCGGCGAGGCCGACGAAATTGCCGCTGTCGTGGCCTTTTTGGCCAGCGATGACGCATCGTTTATCACCGCAGCGACATATCTGGTCGACGGCGGCATCAGCGCCGCCTACACCACCCCGCTCTAGCGCGCCCGGTCAACCCGCTGACGGTGGGTGTGCCATCACCGTCGGGCGGAGCCCATATCGGGGAGTGGCGGCGCCGAAGCGGTTTCCGGCCGAATTGGCGAGCGGCGTACCGGGTATGCCGGCCGCGACCGCGGGCGGAGGGGCCGGCGCCATGCCTCCGAGCGCCGCCCCGGAGAGGCCGGACAGCGGGCTCACCCCGGGGGGGACCACACTCCAACTTGGCGGCACCGCCAACGCTCCGATCGCCGTACCCCGGCCCAGGGCGGCTGACACCGCGCCGGCGCTGCCCAATTCGCCGACTCCCGCTGCTGGGGCCGCCAGTGCGCCGCCGACTCCGCCGGCCGCGGCCGCTCCCGCGGCAGCATCCCCAGCCGCATCGGCGCCCGTAGCCGCGCCGCCGAACAAACTCGTAAAGGCACCCAGCGTGTTAGCAGGCGTGTAGAAGCCGGACGAAAATATGGTGTTCCAGATATTGGCGTTGAGCCCCAAGCCGTTCGACGAGAACAGCTCATTGAAGAGCCCCGAGAACCCCGTCGTGGACGACGAATTCCCGGACAGTAAATCCAAAAGCCCCTGGAGGCCGGACCCCGACGACGTCGACGTCGCAGGGGAGGCCAGCCCCTGTAGTGCAGCGGGTACCGAAGTCACCAACTGGGACAGCGGCGCCGAGGTTCCCGTGCCCGCTGCCTGGCCGACCGTGGTGGTCGCCGGCGGTTCGAAGAACGGCGTCAATGTCGATGCGGCTGAAGAGGATCCGGCGTAGCCGTACATCGCCGCCGCGTCTTGGGCCCACATCTCGGCGTAGTGGGATTCGGTCGTCGCGATCGCCGGGGTGTTCTGGCCGAGGATGTTGGTGGCCACCAATGTTGCCAACAACGTGCGGTTGGCGGTGATGACCGGCGGCGCAACCGTCGCGCTGAACGCGGCTTCGTAGGCACTGGCCGCCGCTTTGAGTTGGTCGGCGGCCTGCTCGGCTTGCGCCGCGGTGGCAGTCATCCATGACACGTATGGCGTGGCGGCGGCCGCCATCGACGTCGAGGCCGGGCCTCGCCACGGACCGCTGATGAGGCCGGAGACCACCGACCCGTAATCGCCTGCGGCCGAAGACACCTCGGTCGCCAGGCTGTCCCACAACGCAGCCGTCGCGATCATCGGCCCGGAACCTGGACCGGTGTACATCAGCCCGGAGTTGACTTCTGGCGGTAATGTTGCGAAATCCATTGCAAATCCTCCTATCCGGTCTTAACCGCGTTGGCGGCCTCGGTGGTGGCATACGAGCCGGCGCCGGCCGCCAACATCGTCACGAACATCTGGTGAATCGCCGCAGCCTGCGCGCTGACCGCCTGGTAGGCGTGTGCGTGTGCAACGAATTGCATTGCCGTCAAGGCGGATACCTCGTCGGAGGCGGGCGGGATCAGACCGGTGGTCGGTGCCGCCGCTGCGGTGTTCTGCGCTTGAAGTCTCACGCCGACGGATTGAAGGTTTTCCGCTGCGGTGGATAAGAGCTCCGGTACGATGGATACGAACGACATGGGTTTCTCTCCTTTGATTCAGGGCGCACGACGACAACGCAAGCCCAAGGCGCGGACTCGCGTGAAAAATGTTTCGGCGCAGGCTGATTGCAGACAGCAAGCACCGCAACGGGGACCGGATGGAAATCTGCGGTCATCGATGTGTGTCGGCGGCGAATGCCACCGTTCAGCTCAAGGCTGTAACGATCTTGGGTTCCACACCCGAGTCCGGCGCGGTGGTGATCGCGACCTGGGGTGAACCCAAGTCGACGTGTCGTCCACGCGTCTCAGCCGACGCGTTCGGCTTGCACCGTCCACTTCTCCTCGATGCGCCCGTAGCGCCAGATCAGCAGGGCGCCGGCCCACGTGACCACGAACAGACCGACGATGAGAAAACCAATTGCGTTGAGATCGATGCCGCCCAGCCAGCTCCAGAATCCACTTGTCCAGCCGAACTGCTCGGCCAGCAGTCCGAGTAATTCGACGGTACCGATGAGCAGCGCGACGACCACCGACAGGCCGGTGATGGTGATGTTGTAGTAGACCTTGCGAACCGGATTCGAAAAGGCCCAGCCATAGGCGAAATTCATGAACGAGCCATCGATGGTGTCCAGCAGACACATGCCCGCGGTGAACAACACCGGCAGGCACAAGATGGCGTACCACGGCAGTCCGGCCGCGGCGCTGGTGCCGGCCAGCACCAGCAGCGCGACTTCGGTCGCGGTGTCAAAGCCAAGCCCGAACAGCAACCCGATCGGATACATATGCCACGACGCGCTAACCGATTTGGTGAAGCGGCCGAGCAGCCGATTGAGAAGTCCGCGATTGTTCAGCTGCGCTTCGAGCTCGTCCTCGTCGTAGCGGCCGCGGCGCATTTCTACGAACACGCGCAGGATGCCCACCAGGATGACCACATTGATGATGGCGATTAGGTACAAGAACACGCCCGAGACGCTGGTGCCGATCAGGCTGGTGTAGTGATGCAGGGCCGAAGAGTCCTGCTCGACGGGCCCGATTACGGCCTTGAGCCCGAATGCGATGAGCAGTGCCAGCCCGAACACCACCGAGGAGTGGCCGAGGGAGAAGAAGAAGCCGACGCCAAGCGGCCGCTGCCCGTCGTTCATCAGCTTGCGGGTGGTGTTGTCGATCGCGGCGATGTGGTCGGCGTCGAATGCGTGGCGTAGCCCGAGCGTGTAGGCGGTCAGGCCGATGCCGATACCGAACGCTTTGTCTCCGATGCTCAAATGAGCCGGCTCGACGACGAGTATCAGTGTGCCCCAACCGATCACATGGAGCGCGATAATGATCGCGAACATCGATCCCAGGCGCAGCCACTCGTCGGGTGTCAAAGCCCCGCGTAGTCGAGCGCGCGACGTGGGTTGCCTGCTTAGTGTGTCAGCGGCCATGTCGCGTCCCATCTGGATCTAACCCCGGCCGCTATTGACGCTAAACCTCCGGCGAGCGTCTTGCAGATGATTCGCAGGAATTCTGCGAGTATTTTGCAGGTGGAAATTCCAGCGAGCGGGTAACGGTTCAGCGCTTCGGTCAGCGCAGGAAGGTGATCAGCGGGATAGCCATCTCGACTGGGTCGCTAGCTCCATGAAAGCCGATGAGCTGAGCCACTTCCGGCGGTTCGTGGGCGCTGGCCAGCACCGCCGTGTCACCCAGGCAGCTGACGACGACGTCGCCGATCCGCGGCAGGTGATCGGGTAACACGGATCCGAAGAGTGCAGCCGCGACAGCGTCGTCGCGGCTAAGCACGTCGGCTCGCCCATTCAACAGCTCGCACCAGGCGGCGATCACGTCGGAAGCCGCGCCGGGCTCGGTGTGCAGGTAGCGCACCCGTGGATCGCCGGCGACGACTCGCACCCCGGCGCTCAACCGCGCGTCGCCGTCAAGGTCGATCCGTCGGTCTTGCGGCACGTTCAACCCGCCGTGGTCGGCGGTGATCAGCAGTGCGGCATCCGGCGGCAACCCTTCGACCAACCGTCCGAGCAGCGCATCCACGTAGGCCCCGGCGGCGTGCCACTCGGGTGAGCCGATACCGAACAGGTGCGCCGCGGTGTCCAGCGCGGCGGTGTATGCGTAGACCAAACCGGGCGCGGCCCGTAGCTGCTCGATCACGAGCCGGGCGTAGTCGTCGTCGTTGGTCGCCGCCACGATTTGGGCACCGCGGTATGCCGCCTCGGTGAGGCCGCTGCCGACGAACGCCGCGGGCAGCACAGCACGGGCACCGACGCCGGCCCACTGCAGCCGTTCGAACCATGTTGGGACGGGCTGCCATTGGCTGGCCGGCGGATCATCACGCCACCCGATGTGGTTGAGCACCCGGTCGGTCTCGGGGAGCTTGACCGTGAAACCCAGAATCCCGTGGCGGCCCGGTGCGGACCCGGTGGCCAACGACGCCAGGCTGGTGGGTGTGGTGGAGGGGAAGGTGCACGCGAGCTCGTCAAGCTGGCCGTCGTCGCCGGCCAGCACCGACGCCAGCAGCGGTGCGTCGGCGGCCAGTTCCGGCAGCAGGTGCCAGCCCATCCCGTCGACGAGAACGACCACAACGCGCCGCACATCGCCGACCCGTGCGGTCACCCCCAGCGCGTCCACCGCCCCGTCAACGGACAGCAACGCGGCCGCGGTGGGCAGCACATCGCAGATCGAACCTCGCGACAAATCGGGCACGAAGTCAGTCTGACAGCGCCCGATCCGGTCATTGGGTGCGATCCGGCGATCGGCTGCGTGATACTGGACGAGTGGCCAGGCCCCCGGCTTTGGATCCGGCCGTCATCGAGCGGATCGGCGAGCTGTTGCGCGCTCATAGGCTCCGCCGGATGGCCTCCCGCATCGCGGTCTTGGCGGTGCTGGAGCCGGTCCACGGTCATCTGTCGGTTGCCGAGATCGATCAGCGGCTGCACGAGTGCCTGCCGGCCGAAGACCAGCCGCCGGACCTGGCGACGATCTACCGCACGGTGATCACCCTGGTCGACCAGGGCGTGTTGCATGCACTGACCCTGGAAAACGGGGTAACGACGTACGGTCTGGCTGCCGACCCGCATCATCACGCGGTGTGCACGCGCTGCGGCTCGATCATCGAAGTGCCCGCCGGCCGACTGGCCTCTGCGCTGCAACATGCGATGGCCGGCAGTTCGTTCACGCTGTCCGAGCGTGCCGGCCTCACCCTGCACGGACTGTGCCCGCAGTGTCAGGGTGACGAAGCAGGGGATGCGGACAGGCCGCGACGCTAGACGTGGGCCAGGCGCTGATTCGTCGCTTGCAGCTGACGGGTGGTGCTGTCGGCCAGCGCGTGGATCTGGCCGGGTTGCAACCGGCCACATAGCCGGCCCCAGTGGATCGCAACCTCATCGCCGACAGCCACATCCGGCACCGCGCTGTAGCCATCTGCCCAGACGTCGAGGACACGCGCCGACGGCTCGGACAGCGTGAGCGCTTGACCATCCCAGGCCAGCCCCTGGCACATCACCTCAACGCCATCCCCATCGCGGGAAATCACGGTGCCCCAATTGATGCGGCAATTGTCCAACACACTCAGCGGCTGCTCGTCCATGCCCCGGCCCAGAAACCGCGTCCACGGATAAACGCCGAATACATGAAAGCAGTGGTTGCCTGCCGCCTCACCCGCCAGGTCGGGCGTGAGATGCGACCAGTACTGGCCTGCCTGCGGCCCGATGATGGCCAGCAACGCGTCGAAAAATTCGCGCCCGTCCAGCTTGCCGCCGACTCCGCCACCCAGCCAATATGACTCGACCAGCCGATAGTCCAGCGGGTCGGCGATGCCGGTCAGCTTGGCGAGCACCCGCAAATATGGCCAGGCCCCGGAAAACTGTGTCGCGGCCTTGCGCACCTCGTCGACCGAGCCGTCCCGCAACGTGGCGCCCAGTGGGGGACCGCAATAGCCCAGCGCATTGGGCGCGTGGGCGTACCGAGCGAACATCTCGACGCCGCGGGTCTCCGGGTCCAATTGTCACGCCCGCCCGGTTTGCCCCACCAGCTTGGCGGCGTCGCGATGCATGCGGCCGAAGTTGTAGTAGGCCGCGCATGCCCCCTCGGGTGACACCATGCAGGTGCCGATCGGCGTCTCCGGGGTACAGGCGGTACCGAAAACCTTGCATTCCCAAGGCTTCAGGACACCCTTGAGCACCTCGCCGCACTGGCATGCCTTCGGGTCGGCGACCCGCACGCCGGGCATCGAGAACCGCAGTTCGGCGTCGAACTCAGCGAAGTCGTCGTGCAGCCGCAATGCGCTCTGCGAGATGAATCCCAGCCCGCGCCACTCGAAGTGCGGACGCAACGCGAACACCGTGCCCATCAGCGCCAGTGCGGCCGGGTTGCCGTTTTCGGGCACCACGCGTTTGTACTGGTTCTCCACCTCGCATCGGCCTTCACGGATCTGACGTAGCAGCATGGTGACCGCAGCCAGAATGTCCAGTGGCTCGAATCCAGCCACCACCAACGGCTTTCCGTACACGTCGGGCACGAACCGGTACGGTCGGTTGCCCACGACCGTCGAGACGTGTCCGGGGCCGATGAAGCCGGACAGCCGCAGGTCCGGCGATTCCAGGATGGCCTTGATCGGCGGCACGATGGTGACGTGGTTACAGAACACACTGAAATTTCGCAGGCCAAGGTCGCGGGCACGAACCAACGTCACAGCGGTCGACGGGGCCGTGGTCTCGAAGCCAATGGCGAAGAACACCACGTGTTTGTCGGGGTTGTCGACCGCGATCTTGAGCGCGTCGAGCGGGGAGTAGACGAACCGGACATCGGCGCCGCGTGCCTTGGCGTCCAGCAGACTGCCGGCCGACCCGGGGACCCGCATCATGTCGCCGAAACAGGTGAAGATCACGTCGGGTTGGCCGGCCAGCCACATCGCGTCGTCGATGCGACCCATCGGGATGACGCAGACCGGACACCCCGGGCCGTGGACCAGTTCGACGTTGTCGGGCAGCAGGTGTTCGATGCCGTGGCGGTAAATGGTGTGCGTGTGCCCGCCGCACACCTCCATGAACTTGAAGTGGTCGGAGCCGCTTCCCGCCAAGTGTTCGATCGCAGCCAGCAGCTTGCGGGCCGCAGCCGGATCGCGGAATTCGTCAACGAATTTCATCGTCGCCTCCCTTAAACAATCGCCGACGAGTCGAAGGCCTCGACTTCGGTGGTGTAGGCCTCGCCGAGCTTCTTGACAGCGGCCAGGGTCAGCAACGCCTCGGTCTCGTCGATCTTGGCCATCGCGAATCCGACATGGACCAGCACCCAGTCGTCGGGCTCGGGCATGTCGCTTTCCAGCAGCCGCACGCTGATCGTGCGCTGCACCCCGCTGACGTCTACCTTCGCCAAATAGTTTGCGGGATCGGTGATCTCAACGATCCGACCCGGAATCCCAAGACACATTCGCGGTCTCCTCCTCTTAACAGATCCGTGGCAGTGGGTCGCCGACGAGCATGTCGACGATCCGCGTCCCGCCGAATCCAGTGCGCAAGACCACGCTTTCCGCGGGCTCGGTCACGATTTCCCCGACCTCGGCCGCCTCGGCCCCCAGGGGATGTGAGCGCAGTGCGGCCAGTCCGGCTCCGGCCTCCTCCGGTGCGACGACGGCGACGAACTTGCCCTCGTTGGCGACGTAGAGGGGATCGATGCCGAGCAATTCGCACGCGCCATTAACCATGGGCTGCAAAGGAAGTCGGTCCTCATCAAGCACTACCCCAAGGCCGCAGGCCTGGGCCAGTTCGTTGCACACGGTGCCCACGCCGCCCCGAGTGGCGTCGCGCAACCAGCGGGTGGACGGCGCGGCCGCCATCAGCAATTCCACCAGCGGGCTCAGGCAGGCGGTGTCGGAAGCAATGTCGGCCTCGATGGCCAGGTCGCCGCGGGCCAGCATGACGGCCATGCCGTGATCGCCCATCGACCCGGACAACAGCAGCTTGTCGCCGACACGCACCGAATTCGCCGACAGCGTACGGCCGTTGG
>NZ_DASXHW010000140.1:0-20443 GCF_036488105.1 Mycobacterium sp.
TGTCCGATGGCGATCGCGCCGCCGTTCACGTTCGTCTTGGCCAAATCGGCTCCGGTGTCCTTCGCCCAGGCCAGCACCACTGGGGCGAACGCCTCGTTGACCTCGAACAGGTCGATGTCGGCGAGCGTCAGCCCGGCGCGATGCAGTACCTTTTCGGTCGCCGGAATCACGCCGGTCAGCATGTAGAGCGGATCCGAGCCCACCACGGTGGTGGTGTGAATCCGGGCCAGCGGACGCAGGCCCAGCTTCCTGGCCGCCGCACCGCTGGTAATCAATACCGCGGCACTGCCGTCCGACAGCGGCGAAGAGTTACCGGGCGTGATCTCCCAATTGATCTGCGGAAAGCGCTTTTCCACGGCGGGGTCGTAAAAAGCCGGCTTGAGCCCGGCGAGGGTCTCGACCGTGGTACCGGGACGGATGATCTCGTCGGTGCTCAACCCTGCGATCGGGGCCAACTCGTTGTCGAAGAGTCCGTCCTTGGTCGCCCGCGCCGCTTTCTCATGGCTGGCCGCGGAGAACTCGTCGAGATCCGTTCGCGAGAAGCCCCACCGGGCCGCGATGAGTTCAGCACTGATGCCTTGAGGCACCAGGCCTTCGGGGTAACGCTCTTTCATGCCTTGGCCGAATGGGTTGCTGCCCGGCAGAACCGACGTGCCCATCGGCACCCGGCTCATGGATTCCACACCCGCAGCGACGACCACGTCGTATGCGCCCGCGATGACACCCTGAGCGGCGAAACTGATCGCCTGCTGGCTGCTGCCGCACTGGCGGTCGATGCTGATACCCGGAACCGACTCCGGAAAGCCCGCCCCCAGCAATGCGTTACGTGCGATATTGACGGCCTGATCGCCCACTTGGGTCACGGCTCCCGCGATGACATCGTCAATCTGCACCGGGTCCACACCCGTGCGCTGCACCAACTCGCGCAGACTGTGCGCCAGCAGGTCTGCGGGGAGCACCTCGTGCAGTGCGCCGCTCGCCTTGCCCTTGCCGACCGGCGTGCGTAACGCACCCACGATGACGGCGTCTCGACCTTGGTATGCCACGACTCCTCCTTGAGTCCACGCTAGGTTTATCTAGCTATACGCAGGTGTAACACCTAGGTATACTGAGAGCAACCCAGAACGGAGGTGATCTGTGCCACTCCTACAAGGCGTGTTGGCTGACCGCGAGGCCTGGTCCTCGCTCGGCCATTGCTCGATCGAGAAGACCATGTCGGCACTCGGCACCAAGTCCGCGATGCTGATCATGCGCGAGGCCTACTACGGCACCACCCGATTCGACGACTTCGCCCAGCGGGTCGGAATCACCAAGGCTGCCGCCTCCGCGCGGTTGTCCGAACTGGTCGACCTCGGGCTGTTGACGCGGCGGCCCTATCGCGAGCCGGGGCAGCGCACCCGCGACGAGTATGTGCTCACCGAGGCCGGCATCGATTTCATGCCGGTGGTGTGGGCGATGTTCGAATGGGGTCAACGTCACCTGCCCGGCAGCAACCGATTGCGGCTTACCCATCTCGATTGCGGCGCCGACGCCTCGGTCGAAGTCCGCTGCGCCAAAGGCCATCCGGTGCCGTTCGAGGAACTCGGCGTGGAATTGACCAGGCGGAACCGGCACGACCCCTGATTCGGAGCCCTTCGATCAGGAAGCGGTCTTTTCTCACGCCGGCCCGCCCACCGATGTACGCTACTGTAATATTTACAGTACGATCATTCGGCAGGACGCCGGTCCGCTCGACGAAGCTGGAGCACAGCCGTGGAAAGTCAACTTCGAGACGCCGCTGTCAACGCCGCCCTACCCGCCGACTTCATCCGTGATCCCTACCCGTACTTCGCCCAGAAACGCGACGGGGCGGGCGTATTCCACGGCACGGTCATCGACTACTCCAAAACTCCGGAACCGTTGCGGCCCAAGAACTCCTTCGCCGCGATGTCATTCGACGCGGTGAATATGGCATTTCGCGACGGCAAGGTGTTCAGCTCGACCTATTACGACAACACGATCGGGCTGTTCATCGGTCCCTCCATTTTGGCGATGGAGGGCAAGAAGCATCGCGAACACCGCAATCTGGCGTCCGCAGCGTTCAAGTCCAAGGCGCTGGCCCGCTGGGAAGCGGAGATTGTGCGGCCAATCTGCGACGCGCTGATCGACGAGTTCATCGATGCCGGGCACGCGGATCTCGTCCGCGATTTCACCTTCGAGTTCCCGACCCGCGTTATCGCAGCGCTCTTGGGTCTACCGGCCGATGATCTGCCGACCTTCCGGCGGCGCGCGGTGCAGTTGATCAACTACACCATCAAGTACGAGCGCGCTTTCGAGGCCTCCGCGGCGCTGAAAGACTATTTCCTGGACCAAATCGAACAGCGCAGGGCCAAACCGACCGAGGACGTCATCGGCGATCTGGTCACCGCAGAGATTGACGGCGAAAAGCTCAGCGACGAGGCCATCTACTCGTTCCTGCGGCTGCTGCTTCCCGCCGGGCTGGAAACCACCTACCGTTCATCGGGCAACCTGTTGTTCTTATTGCTCACCCACCCCGAGCAGTTTGCCGCGGTCCAATCCGATCACATGTTGCTTGCGCCGGCGATCGAAGAAGGACTGCGGTTCGAGACGCCGCTGACCACGGTCCAACGCTTCACTACTGAAGACACTGTGCTGCAAGGGATTGAGATACCCGCACGGTCGGCTGTCGACCTGTGCATCGGCTCGGCCAATCGCGACCGGCACCGCTGGGAACGCTCCGAACATTTCGACATCTTCCGCAAGCAGCTACCCCACATCTCCTTCGCCGCCGGAGAACACACCTGCCTCGGTCTGCACCTCGCGCGCATGGAGACTCGGGTAGCGCTGGAATGTCTGCTGAGTCGAGTAACCAATATCAAGCTGGTCACCGATGACGACCCGCACATCTATGGCCAGCCCTTCCGCTCGCCGACAGCATTGCCCGTGACGTTCGACGCCAAGTAGGTTCCGCGATGGTCAAAGTGATGGAGGGCTCCGCATGAGCCGTAGTACGAACGAGGTGGCCATCATCGGGGTTGGTCTGCACCCGTTCGGCCGCTTCGAGGGCAAATCCGCCATGCAGATGGCCGTCGACGCAATCGGGCTCGCGCTCGCCGACGCGGGTGTCGGCTGGAAGGACATTCAATTCGCAGTCGGCGGCAGCTGGACGGTGGCGAACCCGGATGCGATCGTCGGCATGGTCGGTCTCACCGGCATTCCGTTCACCGACGTCTTCAACGCCTGTGCCACCGCGGCCAGTGCGACCAAATTATGCGCTGACAGTATCCGGTTGGGCGACTACGACATTGGCGTTGCTGTCGGCATGGACAAGCACCCGCGGGGTGCCTTCACCGAAGATCCCGCGCTGGTGGGCATGCCGAGCTGGTACGCGGAGAACGGCCAATACCTCACTACCCAGTTCTTCGGGATGAAGGCCAATAAATACCTCCATGACTATGGCATCTCGACCGGCACGCTGGCCAAGGTCGCCGCGAAGAACTTCCGCAACGGGGTGTTGAACCCCAATGCCTTCCGCCGCAAGCCGATCTCCGAAGAGGCCATCCTGGCCTCGCCGATCCTGAATTACCCACTGACCCAGTACATGTTCTGCGCCCCCAACGAAGGCGCCGCCGCCGTCGTGATGTGTCGCGCCGACATCGCGCATCGGTTCACCACTAAACCCGTCTATGTGCGGGCGGTCGAAGTCCGCACCCGGCGCTATGGCGCTTACGAGGTCAACACCACGTACGCACCGGTCGATGAGGACGTCTCCCCGACCGTCTACGCCGCAAAAGCCGCCTTCGAGAAGGCGGGCGTCTCGCCCCAGGATGTCGACGTCATCCAGTTGCAGGACACCGACGCCGGCGCGGAGATCATTCACATGGCCGACGCGGGATTCTGTGCCGACGGCGAGCAGGAGAAGCTGTTGGCCGACGGTGCCACCGAGATCGGCGGCGCCATGCCGGTCAACACTGACGGTGGACTGATCGCCAACGGCGAACCGATCGGGGCATCAGGTTTGCGGCAGATGCACGAACTGGTGCGGCAGTTGCGCGGCCAGGCAGGTGAACGCCAGGTTCCGGGAACTCCGCGAGTCGGGTTCGCCCAGGTTTACGGTGCGCCCGGAACCGCCGCCGCAACCATCCTTTCGACCTGACCGGCTACGAAACCTTCTTGGGCGCCGAATAGTTCGGCTTGCCCAGGCCGAGCGCGTATTGCGCGATCATGTTGCGGAAGACCTCCAGGGTGCCGCCGTAGATCCCGACCAGCGGGGCGAACCGGTACACGTACTCCGATGCACCGTCGTCAGCCGCACCGTCGGTACCCATCGGCAGCGTCGAGGCCGCACCGAGAATGTCCATCAACTCCGGTGAAACATCGCGCATCGTCTGCGCGATCGCCACCCGGCCGAAGGTGCTCGGCGCACTCAGCGCCGCCTCGATCCGGGCGGCGCTCCGGCCCAACCGATAAGCCACCGATTTGTCGTCAACAAGCCTGTGCCCGTTAGGGTCCCGCTCCCCGGCCTTGGCTGCGGTCTTGTCCAGCGCATCGGCCATGAACCCGGCCTGGTGCATCATGATCGAGACGTCCTGCAACCCGTCCGGTGCGGCAGCGACGGCGCCGTGCTCGGTGTTGAGCGGCTCGCGTAACACGGTCCAGCCCGCGTTGACATCGCCGAGCCGGTATTTGTCGTCGACCCGCACGTCGCTGTAGTACACGATGTTGGTGCGGTCGCCGTCGACGGTGCGGATGCCCTGGATATCGATGCCCGCAGAATCCAGTGGCACCAGAAACATGGTCAGGCTCTTGTGCTTTGGAGCATCAGGGTCAGTGTTGGTGATCAAGAAGACGTACTGGCACTTGTGCGCACCGGTAGTGAACATCTTCGATCCGTTGATGATCCAGCCGTCGCCGTCGCGGACAGCACGGGTCTTACACGTCGCTATGTCGGAGCCACCTTCCGGTTCGGTGTAGCCAAGACACAGGCGTACCTCACCGCTGAACACTTTTGGCATGACTTCGGCCTGCAACTCTTGTGAACCGAACTTCACCACCGAACGCGCCACCATGGCGGTGGTCCCCCAGGTCACCCAGGGAACGTGGGCCCGGCGCTTCTCCAATTCCCAGATGCGACGGCGAACCCGGGTGAAACCGCCGTCGGCAGCCCCCTTCCACTCACGTTCCAGGTAACCCGCGGCGCCTAGTGCCAAATGGACGCCCTCGTCGAAGTTGTCACCGGTTTCCCGGTCGCGCCGCCTGACATCGTCGGTCACGTGAGTCGTTAGAAAATCGCGAGCCTCGTCGAGGAAGGTCTGGTCGTCGTCGGCGAGCGCCACTCGTGAGAAATCCACCTATATGTCCTTTCCTCAACGGCTTTCGCGTGCGGCGACAAGCTCCGCGATGTACTTGGCGCTGGCTCCCGGGTCTCCGCCGGCCAGCGCCCAGCCACGGGCGCGCACCAGATACGCCGTCGCGGCAGCCTCCGCGGAGACGCCGAGACCGCCTTGCACATGCACCGCCATGGTCGCTGCCTTCGACGCTTCCTCGGCCATGAACACAAACGCCGATGGCGCCAACTCGGGGCGCTCGTCGGGCTCGTTTTCCAGGAACCACGCAGCGCGCCGAGCCAGATTGCGGCCGCCTTGCACGGTGATGGCGATGTTGGCCAGCGGATGGGAGATGCCCTGCAGTGTGGAGATCGGAACACCTAGCGTGTAGCGGGTCTTGGCGAACTCCGCCGCGATGGTCATCGTCTCTTCAACCAGCCCGGTCAGCGACGCGGCCATCAGTACCCGCCACTCGTCCAGCGCCCGTTGGTATTCCGCTAAGGCTTCAGGACCGCTTGCCAGCACGACGCTGGTGTCGGCAGTAGCCGGATCGACCCAGGCCATCGGTAGCCGACCGATGTTGTCGACCTTTGTCGGCCGGGTATCGAAGCTGAGCCGCACCACGTCCTCACCGTCGCGAACGATGATCTGATCCGCGATCGATCCGGTTGGAATGAGCCGACTCCCGCGCACGTTGTCGTGCTGTGGATCGAACGACACGAGCCGCTGGCCGCTGACGACATCTGGTTCCGCCGAGCCCAATCTGGCGAGCAACCGTGCCGCACACACATGGTCGATCCATGGCACGGGCGCCAGTGAGCGGCCGATCTCCTCGGCGACCAAGGTCAGATCGACCAGCGTCGCTCCGTCTCCCCCGACGGTGTCGGGCAACGCCATCGTCGTGGCGCCCATACCGCACAGCCGCTCCCACAGGCTCTTGTCGAAGCCGGATTCCTCTGCTGCGCGCACGGTTTCGATCGAACAATGCGTCTTGAAGAAGTCGCGATACGCAACCTGCAGAGCCTGATGATCTTCGGTCAGGCTGTAGTCGATTCTGCGAAGTTCGTAGCGGTCCATGGTCAGTGCTCCTCTTGGCCCTCGAAAAAGAAGGTGTGCGCATTGTTGTAGAGGTAGTTCTCCAGGACGCCCGCGGGCAGGTCCAGGGCCTGCGCCTCGGGCACGACGCGGCGTATTTTCAACACCGGCCAGTCGGAGGCATAGATCACCTTGTCGGATCCACGCGTTCGCATGTAGTGCAGCAGGCTGTCCGGTAGCCGCTTCGGCGACCAGGCCGACGTCATCAGGCGCAGGTTCGAGTATTTGATCAGCAGCCGGATGGCGATGTCCCACCAGGGATCCGCGCCGTGAATCATGCACAGCTTCAACTCGGGGAACCGCACACAGACCCGGTCGAGATGAATGGGGTTTTGCACCTCACCGGGAATGGGTGGCCCGGGAAGGCCGGTGTTGATACACAGCGGCAGTCCCATCTCGGCGCATTTGGTGTACAGCGGGTAGTAGACGGCGTCGCTCGGCGGGTACTGTCCGTCACCCCAGAAGCTCGGCCCGACAGCGGCATACGCGACAGGAAGGTCGTTGACAACCGCGCTGAGCTCGCGCAACGATGGCATCGGTCGCAGCAAGTTGACGCCGCCCATCGCGAGCGCGAACCGGTCTGGCTTCGCTTCGACGAATTTGCGCGCCGTCACCGAAGGCTTCGCGAGGTTGTCCATCAGCACAGCCCTACGGACACCGTGCTCGTCCATCTCCTCCAGCAGCGCCGACAGATCCACCGGTGCGAACATCGACTCGGCGCCTTTGAAGTAGTCGTCGCGCACCTTGAGCATCCAGGTGGGTTGCTTCTCGGTCTCACCGAAGTGCACGTTGACGAGGCAATCGATAACGCGGCTGGCGTTCATGTCGACATCGGCGCTTTCTCCGTCGCCCGCCGTTTGGCCCAGCGGTAGTCGGCCTTGCCGTTGCCCAGGCGGCGGACTTGGTCAACCACGATGAATTCCTTGGGTGCCTTGAATGAGGCCAATTGGGATGTGCAATGGGCGTGCAGCAGTTCGTGTGCCGTGTCGGCTTGGTCTCGCGGCTGGATCAGAGCAATAATCTCTTCGCCCCAGCGTTCGCTCGGGCGGCCGATGACCAACGCGTCGGCAATACCCGGGTGGGCACGCAGCACTTCTTCGACTTCTTCGACGAACACCTTCTCGCCGCCGGTGTTGACCACCAACGAGTCGCGGCCGTACAACCGCAGCGTCCCATCCGCTTCCAGCGCGCCACGATCGCCCGATATCACCACGCGTTTGCCGTCGACCTCCGGGAAGGTCTTGCGGGTGGCGTCGGGATCGTCGAAATATCCCAACGGAATTCGGCCTTCCCTGGCGGCCCATCCCACCTCATGGTCGCCTGGAGCAAGAAAGTGGCTGTAGTCCTCGGACAGCACCAGTCCGCCCTCGCGCAGCGTGAAGGTGTCGGTTCGGGTGTCGCCGTGGCTGTGCCCGAATCCCATGTTCCCGGTCTCCGACGAGCCGTACCCGTTGATCAGAGTGAGCTGAGGCAACAGTGCCAGCAAAGCCTGTTGATGTTTGAGATTCGTTGCGGCACCACCGGTGCCGATGGCGGCCAGCGACGACAAGTCGTAGCTGCCTCGTCGCAATTCAGCGACCAGCGGCCCGGCGTAGGCATCCCCGACCATCGTCATCATGCCCACTTTCTCGCGCTCCGCGGTTTGCCATACCAATTGCGGGTCGAGTTTCTTGCTGGTGTCGTAGAGCACGACGGTCAGGCCGGCCATGATGGCCGCGAACGCCGTCCACATACCGGCGGCATGCATCAGCGGCGAAACGGCGAACCAGGGCTGTCCGGCGTTGCGATTCACCTTGTCCCGGATCTCTTGAGCAGAAGCATGATCGGCGCCCATCATCGACGAGACGTAGATGTCGGATTGGCGCCAGAGCACGCCTTTGGGCCGACCAGTGGTGCCGCCGGTGCAGACCATCAACAGATCGTCGGGAGAAGGGCTCACGTTCTGGTCGACGTTCCCCTGCGCCAGTGCATTGTCCAGGGACACCGCGCCGGGCAGGTCGGGCGCCGTACTTCCGTCGTCGACCGACAGCAGCAGGTCCGCATTGTCGGGCGACAGCACATCGGCGAACTTGGCGCCGAGCGACTTGTGATAGATGACGGCACGCGGCCGGACGTAGTCGAGCAGTTCGCAAACTTCGCGCGCCGTGTAGTTGTAGTTGACGTTCACCGGAACGGTGCGGCCCTTCAGGCAACCGACGACCATGTCGGCGTACAGGTCGTTGTGCATGACCAGCGCCACGCGATCCTGTCCGCATTCCCAGTTCTGCAGGGCCGCGCGTTCGTGATGAGCGCCGAAGCCGTTGGCCGCGAGATAGTTTGCGAGCCGCCGGGTGCGGTCCGCAGTCTCGGCGAACGTCGTGCGACGCTCACCGCAGACGGTGATCGCCCGGTCGGGAACGACCTCGGCGATCACGTCCAGGACCGCGCCTATGGTCCACTCGCTCATGGCTTCGCGGGGCCTCGAGCGCTCATGCCGCCGACCCGACTTTGACGTCGAGCAGATCCAATGCGTTGTCGCGCATCACCTTCCGGATGTCAGCAGCGCTGAAGCCGGCGAGCTCCTCGGTGAACGACACCGGGTTCTCCAATCCTTCGCCGTGCGGCCAGTCCGATCCGAACAGGATCTTCTCGACGCCGATCACCGAGGCCAACTCGGGCAGGTCGTCTTCGTAGTAGGGCGCAATCCAGACGTTATTGCGAAGCTGGTCCACCGGATCCTCGGGGAATAGACGCGGGTGACTGTTTGCAGCCTTCTTCAGCCGCTTGATCAGCCGGTGCACGAAGGAGGAGCCATTCTCGATGCTGACCGCCTTCAGTTGCGGGTGACGGGTGAACACGCCGTGCGCGATCATCGAGGCCATCGTGTCGTGGATAGCCCGGTCGTCGGTGAGTATCTGCTCCAACGGCTCCGACCCGCCGAACCCCTCGAATGTCGATCTGCCACCCCACATTCCGGCGATTTGGAGATAGCCGCTGTCGCTGAGGTGGAAGCCGACCGGTACCCCGGCTTCGGCCAACGCGGCCCACACCGGGTCGTGCACGGGATCGCCCAACGACCGCGGCTTGACCACGCCGGGCACTGGGGCCGGACGTACCAGTACCAGCTTCGCGCCACGGGCCAGGACGAACTCCACCTCCTCGAGCGCCCCGGCCGGATCGGCCAGCGAGATGATCGGCGCGGCGATGATCCGATGGTCGGACCGGTCGAAACCCCAATCCTCGTCCAGCCACAGGTTGAACGCGTGAACCGAGGCCATCGTCGCCTCAACATCGTGCTTGAGCGCCTCTTCGACGCCGCACGCGAATGTCGGCAACATGAAAACGGTTTCGATGCCCTGGGTTTCCATCACCGTGATGCGGGCATCACGGTCCTGGTACTCGGGGTGCTGTTCGAGCCGCTCGACCTTCATCAGCGACGCCGGGTCGACACCTTCGGGAATCTGACCGCGGAACAACAGATCCAGGCAGCCCGGCTCGATGATCGGGTCGAAAGTCGGGTTGGGGATGAAGCGGTTCACCCGGTCCCCGATGATCGCCTGGGTGTGCTTGCCGTCGCTGAACATCTGAACGCCCCGCCTGCGGAACTTCTTGTCCAGGTGCCGGGTGAATGCGTCCACCGGCTCGTAGTAATGGTTGTCGACGTCGATGGCCTTATAGCCCAAGGTCCCCATGGTCAATCCTTTCCGGTGCCGCATGATTCGTCGGTGGCGATTGCCGAGGCGCTCAGCCCGGGAAAACTCGGGGCGCGCTTTTCGAGGAAGCTGGTGATTCCTTCGATGACGTCGGGAAGCTGCAGCGACCGCTGCAGCAAGACCTCGGACCGCGAGCTGGAGTCGGCCACCTCCCGCATCGCATCGCCGTACGCCTGGCGCTTGATGACTGCCATCGATGCGGGCGAACAGTTTTGGGCGATGTCCTCGGCGTAGGCCATCGCCCGTGTCATCAGTTGTTCGGGCGGCACGACCTCTTTGACCAGTCCGAGTTGCGCCGCCTCGTCGGCGAGAAATGTCCGCCCGCTCAACAGCAGGTCGAGCGCGACGCCCCAGCCGGTCAGTCGCGGAAGTATCCACGAGACGCCGTATTCCGCGATCAGCCCGCGGCGGGCAAACGACGCCGCGAACTTCGCACCGGCAGCGGCGAACCGAACGTCGCACATCAGCGCCTGGGTGAGACCGATGCCGACACAGGACCCGTTGATGGCTGCGATGACCGGTTTGCACAGCGTCGTCAGATGATACGGCTGCCGATCCCCGACCAAGCTCGCCAGCTTGCCCTCGTCGGTCTTCTCGATCGCCTCCGAGACATTTCCCATCGAACCCAGCTGAGCGCCGGCGCAGAATGCTTTACCGCGACCAGTCAGCACGATCACCCGGACGGCCGGGTCTTGCTCAGCGCGGTCCAATCCCGCGTAGAAGGCGGTGGCGATGTCTCCGCCCCAGGTGTTGAGTCGGTCGGGACGGTTGAGCGTCATGACCGCGACACCGGTCGCAGTGACCTCGTAGATCACTGCCTCGTCCTGACCAGGGTCGGCGACGAGTTCGTCGGCGGTGCTCATCGACCGTCCTCCCCTGAGTTCAGGTGGCAATTCCCGTGCAGCGTGTACGCATACTGTATACCTATCGGTACTGCATTCTGCAACTGTCGCGACGGGCCTCGCGCCGCCGCACGAACGGCCGAAATTCGGATCCGCGGCAGCCGCTAGGTGAAGTCCGAGCCACCATCGACATTGACGTTCGCTCCTGTCACTTACGAATTGCGCCGCGACGCCAAAAACGCCACCACCGAGCCCATTTCGTGTGGCAGTCCCGCCCTGGGCAGATGTGCGGGGTGACCGAAGTGTTCGGCGATAGCGTCCATCAGCCGGTACGGATCGTTGCCGTCGACACCCACCGACGCCGCCCAGCCGACCAACGACTCGGAGGCGATGCCGCCCGGCGACACGACGTTGACCAGAATCTCGTCTTTGGCCAGTAGCAGCGACAAGTTCTTGGAGACGCTCGTCAGCGCCGCCTTGGCCGCCGTGGACGCCGGCAGGATGACACTTTGCCGTTCGCATTTGTCAGCCCTAGATCCATGGCAAATACCCGGTTACCCTTCGCTTGCCGCCAGGCGTATCAAAAACCCTACGATAGGTATTACAGTAGCAGGCGGGGATGGCGACACGGCTGCGTTACCGCAGATCAACCGGCAACTGCCGGTAGATTCGAGTCCACCAGACCGCGAAGCCGGAACGGCCGGCGCAGCGTTCAACGGGATGGAGGTGCCCGCAGTGGCTAAGCAAGCAACCGCCGAAAAGCGTCAGCGGCGCGAGCGTGGGTCCATCAATCCCGACGACATCATCAGCGGTGCATTCGAACTCGCAGAGCAGGTCTCGATCGACAACCTGAGCATGCCGCTGCTCGGCAAGCACCTCGGCGTCGGCGTCACGAGCATCTACTGGTACTTCCGCAAGAAGGACGATTTACTCAACGCGATGACCGACCGCGCATTGCGTAAATACGTCTTCGCCACCCCGTACGTCGAGGCCACCGACTGGCGCGAGACGCTGCGCAACCACGCCCGCTCGATGCGTAAAACCTTCATGGGCAACCCAATACTGTGTGATCTGATTCTGATCAGGTCAGCGCTGAGTCCCAGAGCGGCGCGGCTCGGTGTCCAGGAGATCGAGAAAGCTATCGGCGGTCTGGTCGAGGCGGGGCTGTCACCGGAAGAGGCTTTTGACACCTACTCCGCGGTGTCGGTCCACGTCCGGGGGTCGGTTGTGCTGCACCGGCTCCAGGAGAAGAACCGGGCGACGGAAAACGGCGGTCGCACAATCGAAGACGCGATGGTCATCGATCCCGAGGTCACCCCGCTGCTCGCTCAGATGACCAACAAGGGCCATCACATCGGCGCCCCGGACGACAACAACTTCGAATACGGCTTGGACTGCATTCTTGACCACGCCAGCCGGCTGATCGATCACAGCTCGAAGTCGGCAGGCCGCAAGTCGACGCCGTCACGGCAACGCAAATCCCCCTCCAGTGGGCGGGCTAAGGGCTCGCGGGAGTAAAACGGTTACGGTGCTGAACTTTTAGGTGGCTCCGGCACGTTGAAGTGCTCGTCACGAAGCCGGAAAGCCTCCTTGGTTCCGTGCTGCGCGCGCGTTTTGACGAAGTTGAACTCGCCCGGTGCGAACTGCAGGTTTGTGCCGAATGCATGGAACAGGTAGCTCGCAACTTCTTCGCCCTGGTACGCCTGGCTCTGCTCGACCAGCCGGAAAGCCTCCTTCGCAATGACAACGCCGTCGGCCGGCATCTTGGCGGCCTTCTCCGCCCAATACCGAGCCCGTCCCGCTACTTGGCCGGGATCGCAAGTCTCGGTGAAGATTCCGAGATTCTCTACCGCCTCGGCGTCGATGATATCGCCGGTCAACAGCAGACGGCGGGCCAACACCGGGCCCAATCGGTGGAAGAACATGTGCAGGCTGCCCAGTGCCGGACCCAGGAAGCGGGTGGCCGGCATACCGATCTTGGTGTCCCTGGCGATCACGGAAATATCTGTCATCAAAGCGATTTCGAAGCCGCCCCCAAGTGCGTAGCCACTGATCTCGCCAACGGTGACTTTCGGGAAGCCCATCAGGTTGTGGTAGAAGCTGAAGGACTTACGGTCCACCGTGAGCCGGCGGCGCTGGCTGGGACGGCTCTTGGCCGATCGAGTTTCGCCGTCCCCCAACTGTTCTGAGCTTCGCTCTCCGTACCAGCCGTAGGCATTGCTCATGTCCGCGCCCGTGCTGAACACACCATCTGCTCCGCGCAACAGCACAACAGTCAGGTCGTCGTCGTCCGCGACGCGGTCCAGGCATCGGGCAACGGCCTCGCGCATGCTTGCGTCGTAGGAGTTGCGCTGCTTGGGGTTGTTCAACGTGATTGTGGCAATCCGCTTTTCCGGATCGATTTCGAAGAGAACGCGGTCATCGCTGCTGTCTGAGGCGGTCATCTGCGCGAGCCCTTTCTGCTGTGTGGCCGGCCGTTGTAGGTCAAGCGCGGATCTAGGCGTGCCTCTAGATCCGACATCAGCTTGGCCTCGATCGTTTGGCCGGTACCGAAGGCCAGCGTGTTTCGGCGCGCCGCGCTCAGGTGGTCTTGTGCCAGCCGTACTGCCCGGGTGGCATTGCCGTCGCTGATGGCGTCGAGCAGGCGTTGGTGATCGCGCAGTGCGGCACGCCTGGTCTTGTCCACCATCGGCGCCGGTTCGCCGTGGCCGTTCCATACGGCCGACTCGTGGGCCGACCAAATCAATTCCAACGATCCGATCAGCAGGATCATCGGCTCGTTGCCACACCGGGAGACCAGCGTCTCGTGAAACCGCCGGGCATTCGGCACGTATTGCGACACGTCATCGAATTGTGCTGTCTGGATGTCAATCTCGTCCTGAAGGTAGGGCACCACCTCGGTCATCCGGTCCTCGCGCGCGGCACACATCCCCGCGCAGATCGGCTCGAGATGCACCAGCGCCTCGCTGACGTCCACCGGCGTGGCGGCCCTCGTCTGTAAAACCATGCTGAGCATGTGCGCCGTACGTTCGGCGGTCGGGTGGTGGATGACCGCGCCGCCGACATTGCCACGGCGCACGGAAATCAGCCCATCGGTCTCCAAGATGTGGATGGCCTCGCGCAACGCGGGCGGGCTCACGCCGAATTCGGCGAACAAGCTCTCCTGCGACGGGAGAACGTCACCTTCCTTCAAGCGACCGGACAAAATGTCGTCCCGCAACTGAGAGGCGACGAGTTCGGCGACACGGGGTTGGCGAAAACGTTGGACGGCCATGTCAGGTCGGCTCGGCCCGTCGATTGCCGAATCGGTGCCCGGTCAGCTTGTCCGGAGGCACCGCCAGCGTCGTGACTTCGCCGACGCACAGCACCTCCTCGTCGAGCAGGACCCGGGCCGTTGACGTGATGCCCCGCTCCTGTGGTGACCGTGCAATGTCGAAACGCAACGCGGTCAGCACCGGCGTCGGGCGCCGGAAGGTGACCTGCAGTGACCGGGTCTTGCCGGAGAGTCCGGCGACGCAGTTCTGATGTTGCATGACACAGTCGAAGAACACCGCAAGAAAGCCGCCGTGGACCAATCCGGGCGGGCCCTCGTAGACCACCGGGAAATTAACTTGCCCCGAGGCTGTTTCGCCGTCGAGGTGATCGAAGCGGTATTCCGGAAAGCACGGGTTGAACGCGCCGATATCCGTCGCGTGATCGAGGTAGACCCGCCGGGCGCCATCGTCGTCGTCCCCGATCCGCGGTGTGCTGTCCGGTGGAACCGCCGCGTTCAGCTCCGCTTCCCAATCGTTGATCTGGGCGAGGATCGCGTCGACGGTGGGGTGTGCGTGTTCGAGCGACAGCAGCAATGAGCTGAGCCGACGGATTGCGCCGGCCGCTGCGACGGTCTGGGCGAGCGGCGCCTCACCGAATCTGGCCGCATCGGAGTTGGGGCGCGCACGGGCACCCGCTGCCTGGTGTTCGCCCATCTGACCTCTTCCCGACGCCCCTGTTCCGTAGCGCGGCTTTCCTTGCTAAGTTATACAGCGAAGCAATCGTATTGCCTACTGTAGAGGTATCCGTAGCGACACGGAAGGGCGGACTCGACGGTGAGTCAGGACGCGGATTCAGCGGCGCCTGACGGCTCGCTGTCCGCGCGCCACGACGGCGCCATCCTGCGGCTCACACTCGATCGGCCGTCGCGGCGTAACTCGTTGAACCGCAAGATGATCGAAGAGCTTGTCGCGACGCTGACCGAGGCCGCCACCGATGACTCACTGCGGGCCATCCACATCCGCGGTGCGGGCGACGACTTCTGCTCCGGTGCCGACTGGGTTGCCACCAACAGCAGCAGCGACCAGCGGCCGCGCGCCGGCGACCTCCTTCGGCGCACACCCCACACCGCGCACCGCGTGATCGAACTGATCCACGACATCCAGTTGCCAGTCGTCTGCACGGTCCGTGGATTCGCCGTTGGTCTCGGCTGCAATCTGGCACTGGCCGCCGACTTCACGGTGGCGGCCGACGACGCGGTGTTCTGGGAGCCTTTCGCGACGCGAGGATTCAGTCCTGATTCGGGCGCAACGTGGCTACTTCCCCGATTGGTCGGGCTGGCACGTGCCAAACAGATGCTGTTGCTCGGCGACAAAGTCAGCGCGACTGATGCCGCGGACTGGGGGTTGATTCACCAAGCTGTGGCCCCGGCTGATGTGGACCGCGTCAGCGAAGAGCTGTTGGCCCGGTTGGCCGCCGGGCCTACGGTGGCGCTGGGACTGGCGAAGCAGGCCATCAACTACGGCCAGCACGCCACGCTGAGCCAGTCGATGACGCAGGAATTGTTCGTCCTCGAACTCTCTTGCAGAACAGGCGATTTCAAAGAAGGCCTCGCGGCATTCCGCGAACGACGCCCACCGAAGTTCAACGGACGATGACCACCGGCATCGATATCCATCCCCACTAGGCAACAAGGAACGTTGATGTCAGCTAGCTCGGCACCGTCATACGACACCATCAAGTACGAGGTGGACGGGCGTAAAGCAACGATTACCCTGAACCGGCCGGACGCTCTCAATGCGCTCAGCCCGCATATGATCAGCGAGCTGCGTCACGCCTACGACGAAGCCGAAAACGACGACAACGTATGGATTCTCATCGTCACCGGCACTGGGCGGGCATTCTGTACCGGCGCGGACGTCAAGGCGATTCCCGGCGACGGCAAGGTGATCAACGAGCGACCGTATCTGTCCAGCTATGAACAGTGGGAGGCGCCGCAGGAAGGTACCCCGCCGTTTCGCACGATGGCCAAACCGGTGCTCGCTGCGATCAACGGATTGTGTTGCGGCGCCGGGCTCGACTGGGTCACCACCGGCGACATCGTGATCGCTTCCGACAAGGCGACGTTTTTCGACCCGCACGTCAGCATCGGTCTGGTTGCCGCGCGCGAGTTGGTCCGGGTGGCCCGCGTGCTACCCCGCTCAACCGCGTTGCGGATGGCTCTGGTCGGCAAGCATGAACGGATGGGTGCGCAGCGAGCATATGAGCTCGGGATGATCAGCGAGATCATCGAACACGATCGGCTGCTGGAACGCGCTCATGAGATCGCCGACATTGTCAACTTGAATGCGCCGCTTGCCGTTCGGGGCACTCGGCTGGCCATCCTCAAGGGCCTGGACTTACCGCTGCACGCAGCCGAGATGCTGGCCGAGTCCTTCCGCGAACGCAATCTGCACACCGAGGATTCGTTGGAGGGGCCCCGGGCGTTCGTCGAGAAGCGGCCACCGCAGTGGCAGTGCCGATGAGCTTCGAGACCATCGAACTCGGCGTGGATAGTGGCGACCGGGTCGCCACCATCACGCTGAGCCGACCCGACCAGCTGAACGCGTTCAACCGAACCATGTGCGAGGAAATGGCCGAAGCATGGCGGATCGTCAAAGCTGACGACTCCGTCAACGCCGTGGTGTTGCGGGCCGCCGGTGACCGAGCGTTCAGTGCGGGCCTCGACATCAAGACGCCCTATGGCCAACCAGAAAACATCTGGAACCACGAAGATCCCGGCGAGGCGCTGAGCCCCAAGTGGCAGAAGATGTGGAAGCCGGTGGTGTGCGCCGTGCAGGGTATGTGCACCGCCGGCGCGTTCTACTTCGTCAACGAGTCCGACGTGGTCATCTGCTCGACCGACGCGACATTCTTCGACTCGCACGTGTCGGCCGGGTTGGTGTGCGCGCTGGAGCCGGTCGGGCTGATGCGACGCATCGGACTGGGTGAGACATTGCGAATCGCCCTGATGGGCAACGACGAACGGGTCAGCGCCGACACGGCTCTGCGCATCGGCCTGGTATCGGAAGTGGTCTCCCCGGAAGACCTTTGGATGCGCGCACACGAAATCGCCGCAACTATTGCGGCCAACCCGCCGTCGGCAACCCAGGGCACCGTCAAGGCAATTTGGGAATCGTTGGACAAGCCGTACCGGGCGGCACTGGACCAGGGGCTGATCTACACCCGGCTGGGGAATCCTATCGGCACCGCCGAGCTCGCGAAGCGTGCCAACCAGCGCGCATCGGACCCGAAAATTCGATGAGGTCGCACCGGCTGAGTCGGCGCATCGACGACGTGCTGCGTCTACAACCCGACGCACCCGCCCTGGAGTATGACCGCCAATGGCTGTCCTGGGGAATGCTCCGCGACCTTGCCGAACAGATCAGTTCGCTTACCGGCACCGACCGACCACAAGTCGGAATTCTGTTGCGCAATCGCCCCGCGCACGTTGCCGCGCTGCTCGGTGTGCTGCGCTGCGGCGCCACGGTGGTGGTCATCAACCCGGGCCGCGGCGATGAGCGCATCCAAGCAGACGTCGATCAGCTTGCGCTCCCGTTGATCATCGGCGAACCAGACGATCTGGCCATAGCCGGCGGGCCGCCGGCCACGACGGCGGTCTCGATCTCGGCCGTCGGCACAAAGCCCAAAGTAGTTGCAGCTAGCCAGATCCACACCTACCAGGCGCGGCCCGAGGTCGCGGTGCGGATGTTGACCAGCGGGACAACCGGACCGCCCAAACGGGTAGACCTCACCTACGACCTGCTGGCGCACAGCGTGATGGGCCCGGAAGCCGAGCAGTCAACGGCGCCAACGGAGTTGCGTCGAGGTGTGGCGATCGTGAACTCACCGCTGGTGCATATCGGTGGGATCTTCCGAATCCTGCAATGCGTTGCCGAGGCGCGCCCCTTTGTGTTGCTGGAACGATTCGAGCTCGATCGGTGGGCCGAAGCGGTCCGCTCGCACCGACCTCGCGCGGTGTCGCTGGTGCCGACCGCGCTGAGGATGGTGCTGCATTCCGACGTGCCTCGTGAGGATCTGGCGAGTATCCGCGCCGTGACGTCTGGGACCGCCCCGCTATCGCCGGAAGATGCCGACGCGTTCACCGAGAAGTACGGAATCCCGGTGCTGACTTCCTACGCCGCAACCGAATTCGGCGGCGGCGTGGCAAGCTGGACGTTGACCGACCACCAGAAGTACTGGCAGGCCAAACGCGGCAGCGTGGGACGCGCCAACCCCGGGGCTCAATTGCGGGTGGTCAGCGACGACGGCACACCGCTAGGGCCTGATCGGATCGGCCTGCTGGAGGTGAAACCCGCGCAGCTCGGGGCTTCCGCGGACTGGATGCGCACCACCGACATGGCACGCATCGACGCCGACGGGTTTCTGTGGATCACCGGCCGCGCCGACCAGGCGATCATTCGCGGCGGCTTCAAAATCATGCCCGACGACGTGCGCAGCGCGTTGGAAAGCCACCCCGCCGTGGCGGGCGCCGCTGTCGTGGGGCACACCGATGAACGCCTCGGGGAAACACCGGTGGCCATGGTGGAACTTCGAGCGCCAGGATCGGCGAATGCTGCCGAGCTCATCGATTTCCTGCAATCCCGACTGGCCCGATACGAAATTCCCACCGACATCGCGATCGTCGCCGATCTCCCGAGGACGCCGTCCGGCAAGCCCGATCTGGGTGCGATCCGGCGCCATTTTCGCGACGCACTGTCCGCGACGCAGGGCGACCATGTCGAGTGAATCGACAACCGTCGCCGACGTACTGCACGCACAAGCCCGCAGCAGGGGCGATCACCCCCTGCTCATCTGCGATTCCGAACGCATCAGCTATGCCGATGCAGACCGGCTTTCCGCGCGACTGGCTCGTGGGCTCATCGGTTTGGGTGCCGGCAAGGGCAGTCATGTCGGAGTGCTCTACCCGAACGGCGTCGCGTTCGTCGTCGCCATGCTGGCCGCGGCACGAATCGGCGCCGTCGTCGTGCCGTTCTCCACGTTCGCCACCGCGCGCGAACTACGCGAGCAACTCGTCGACAGCGACACCGAAATCCTGCTCGCTGCGGCGTCTTTCCGCTCGCACGACTATGTGCAGCAGCTGACCGACCTGCTACCCGGTTCCGACCTCGACGCCGGCGGCCGGGTATTCGACATAACCGCACCGCAATTACGGCACGTGATCTTTGACCTAGAACGCCTTCATCGGCTGGCCGAGACGGTCGATGAGCGGCTTTTGACGGCGATGCAAGACGATGTCGACGGCTCGGACCCGCTCACGATCGTCTACACCTCGGGCACGACCACCGCCCCCAAGGGGGTGGTGCACACCCACACCGCGCTGCTCACCCATCAGAGAAACCTCAACGCGATCCGAGGCTTGACTGCCGCCGACAGGCTGTTCTGCAACTCGCCGTTCTTCTGGATCGGAGGACTCGGGTTTGCGTTGCTTGCCACGTTGCTCGCCGGGTCGACGCTGGTCTGCTCCAACGCGGAAGATGCCGGCCAGACGCTCGATCTGCTCGAGGCCGAAAAGCCCACCGTCACCAACGGATTCGGCGCCGCGGTCAGGCACCTGGTGCGGCATCCGAGTTTCGGCAGACGCGACCTTTCGTCGATGCGACACGGGAACCTGTACCCGATCATGGCTCCTGAGGTACGGCCCGCCGATCCGGAGTTGCGGCATAACATGCTCGGCCTGACCGAGGCTGGCAGCGTGGTCCTGATCGACGCTGACGAGACCGACCAGCCCGAGCATCGACGCGGGTCGTTCGGCAAGCCGGCACCGGGATTGGAAACCAAGATCGTCGATCCTGACACCGGAATGCCGGTCGAGGATGGGGCGCTCGGCGAGCTCTACATCCGGGGGCCGTGTCTGATGCAGAGGTACTACAAACGCAGCCGGGAAGAATGTTTCGACGCTGACGGCTGGTTGCACACCGGTGACCTGGTTGCCACCGACAACGACGGGTTCGTCTACTACATCGGCCGCCGCGGTTCGATGATCAAGACGGCCGGCGCCAACGTCTCGCCGGCCGAAGTCGAGCAGGCCATCGCCAAGGTCACCGGCGGCGCCGTGGCCCATGTCTTCGGAATCCCGGATCCTGCCCGCGGTCAAGTGGTCGCTGCCGTCATCACCCTGGACAACGGCGCCGCATTCGACGAAACCGGCCTTCGTCGCCAACTCGCGGCAGAA
>NZ_DASXHW010000161.1:0-5505 GCF_036488105.1 Mycobacterium sp.
ATTTCGTCGTCGACCGATGTCCCAACGACCACTTCGCTGCCGCTCACCCGCAACCGCAGGGTGCCAACAAGTGCCGTGTCGTCGATCGTCAGCGTCGTGATGGCTTTGCCGGCAGCGCTGTTCACTCGTTCGGTGTCGTCACCGTCGACGACGACCACCACGTACGGCGTCAGCGCATCGGCGGACAGTCGGTCCGTCGTCACGCCGGCGAGTGCCTCCATCGCCGCCGCCACCGACTCGTACACCAGCCGCGCAGGGCCGACGTCGTCATCGATGTACGGATGTCGATTGTGCGGCAACCATTTCAACCAGTCCCAGTGCCTTCTGTTGTGGTCGCTGACAGCGGCGGCGACCAATACCAGTCGTGGGCTGTGCATCACAGCAAGTTGACAGATTGTCGCGCGCAACAGTGCACGCGCGTACGTCATGTCGCCGCCGACGCTCACGGCCGCCACTTCGCGCAACGCAAGGGTGATCGGTACGTCCGGGACGATCGAATGGGTGCGAAGAAATCGGTGTAGCGCGGTCACGGCAACCGGATCCAGCCGGCTAATAGTCTCCAATATCGGCGGGACTAACCGCCTGCCAAGCGGCAGAGTTCCGAGTCCGATTCGCACCTGACAAAAGTCTGGGTCCGAAACTCGCCGCTCCCACATCCGGCAACCACCCACCAGAGTCCATAGCGAGTCGGGATCCGGATGGCACCAAAACAGCGACTGATACTGTGCCGCAGCTGTATTGACGACCTCGGCCCGCACGTCGGACAGGTAACCCAGATAATCTGCGCGCTCAGTATTAATCGCGCCGCGGCCCCGATCCGCGTTGGAAACGACAGTCGTCACCGTCGACACGAGCATCATCAAGGGAAAAATCAAGAACGCCGGATTGCGCGCTACCGCCGACCGAGAGTAGTAAGCCACCGCCATCGCGCCCACCGTCGCGATCGCCGTGACGATCGGTAGAAACCGGACCAGTGGACTCGGCTGCGCCTGCCGGGCTACTTCCGGTGGCGCGGCGACCACGAAGTCGGTGGTGTCATACACCGGCCCGGGTACCCGTTCGATCGGCACGTGCTCCGCAGTTGCACCACTGTCGAACCGCCGCATCCAGCCCTCCTAACACCCGACCGCAATCGCTTCGCCGGATGCGATTGGCACGGTAGGCACGGTCGAAATCCGCGGCAAGTCGCCTGTGGATCAACGCATGAGCGACACCGACATCCCGGCTAGCGTCCGTATCGGCGAACGGAGGTCAGCGTGCACCCCGCATTGGCAGTACCCACCCCAAATGGCGCATCACACCCGGACGGCGGAGGCGTGCGCCTGCTATCGATTGATTGCGGACCCACTCGCGTCGACCTGGTGTTGTCCGCAGCAACCCCGATCGGATTGCTGATTCCACCGATCGTGGACATCCTGACCCGCAGTGGTGGATTCCGCCCCGGACCGCTCGCGGTCCACTATCAACTCTCTCTTCCGGGCTGCGCCGCGCTGGACCCCACGAAGACACTGGCCCAATCGGGGATTCAAGATGGCGCCACCTTGCTTCTGACAAGCTCGCTGACCGAATTGATGGTCCCGCGTTTCGCTGACGAAGCGGAAGCGGTGTCGGCGTCGGTCTCGGCGATGGAGTGGCGCTGGACGCGGCGAAGGGCTCGGCTGGTGGGCTTGCTGGTCACGACGTGGCTGGCTGGCGTAGCCGCAACAGTGCTGACCGGAACCGTGTTTCACACAACCGACTCTCACCGCACCGGCTGCGCCGGCGTCGCCGCAACGATCGCCCTGTTGTCTCTGCTCGCGGCGGCAATTGCGTACCGCGTTTCCCGCGAGCAGTCCATCGGACTGACATTGGGCGGGTTGGCCACGAGCTTCGCCGCGCTGACAGGCCTACTTGCCGTACCCGGCGGACCGGGCGCGCCGAACGCGCTGTTCGCGGCAGCGGCTGCCGCAACCTGTGCGGCGGCCATGCGCGTGATATCCAGGCACGCAGTAGCATTCACCGCGATAGTGGCGTTTGCGGCGACCGGCTGCACGGCGGCCATGGCGGCTGCGATCACCTCGATCCCACCCCAGGCCATCGGCGCAGCCGTTACGGCCATATCGTTGGCGTTTGTCGAAGCATCCGCACCGCTATCGGTCACGCTTGCGCGACTGTCACCACCGATGGCAGACGCAGGCGCAGATGTGTCGTTCTCCAGTTCACATCTCCTGAATGCCAAAGCAATCCGTGCCCATGCCTGGCTTACCAGCTTGATCGCCGCCTTCTCGGCCTCGGCAGCATTGGGGGCGATCGGCGCAGCACTGGCACCGTTCCTGACCGGTGAGTCACGATTTCCCGGCCTGCTGTTCGCCACCGTAGCCGGCGGCGTCCTGCTATTGCGGGCTCGCGCACACCGAGACCTTGCGAGATCCGTGCCGCTTATCATCTGCGGAACAGTCACGTTCAGCACTGTTCTCGTCGCTGCTGCTGTCGCGTACCCACAATGGGCGGCCCATGTCGCCGCGGTGTCGCTGATGATGGGCGCCGTCGCACTATGCGTAGCTTCAATCGGCGGGGCGACGACGATCTCGCCGATCGGGCGACGAAGTGTCGAACTGCTGGAGTACCTCGCATTCGCCGTTGTTGTCCCGCTGGCCGCTTGGCTCTGCGGGCTGTATGGCGCTACCCGTAGCTTGAACCTGTCGTGACAACAGCGCGACGGCGCGCCCACCAATGCATGGTGGTTGCCTTAGTCGCGGCGTTGCCGCAATGCGCCGCATCGCCCGCACGAGCAGTATCGCCGCCGCCGATCGACAACAGTCGACTCCCTCAGCCGGCACCGCCAAGCCCGTCGCAACCGACCGTGCAGCGGGAGATCTGTGCAGTGCCCTCGATGACACATGACGGCACAGCACCCAGTGACGTCGCTCAACTCACCGGGCTTGACCTGCAGCAGGTTTGGAGGCTGACCCGCGGTTCGGGCCAGCGAGTCGCCGTCATCGACACGGGCGTTTCAACGCACCAGCGACTGTCTCACCTGATGGCCGGCGGTGATTACGTGTTCACCGGCGATGGCACTCAGGATTGCGACGGACACGGTACGGCGGTGGCCGGGATCATCGCCGCCATACCGGATCCCAACCACACGGACGACTTCAGCGGTGTCGCCCCCGGGGCTGACGTGATCAGCATCAGGCAGTCCAGCACGAAGTTCGGTCCCGCTACTGATCCGTCGGCCGCCGGCTTCGGGGACGTGGACACCATGGCGCGAGCGGTACGTACTGCGGCTGACCTGGGCGCCTCGGTCATCAATATCTCCTCGGTCGCGTGCGCCGGTGTCGGGTCAACGCTCGACGACCGCGCACTCGGTGCAGCGCTGTCCTACGCCGTCGACGTAAAGAACACCGTTGTCGTGGTCGCTGCCGGGAATATCGGCGCAGGGCAGTGTCCCGCTCAGCAGGCCGACGCGACGCGGGACTCAGCGACGGTGGTCGTGAGTCCTGCGTGGTACGACGACTATGTGCTGACCGTGGGATCGGTGAACGTCCGCGGCGAACCGTCGGCATTCACCATGGCTGGGCCGTGGGTGGATGTCGCCGCCCCGGGCGAAGGGGTGGTATCGCTGAGCTCGACGGGTAACGGATTAGCCAACGCTGTTGATGGACAACAGGGTTCGACTCCGTTGTCAGGTACTAGCTATGCCGCGCCGGTGGTCACTGGCCTGGCCGCACTGATCCGCTCCCGATTCCCGACGTGGACGGCCCGTCAGGTGCTGCAACGCATCAAGGCCACCGCGCATCATCCGCCCGGCGGTTGGGATCCGCTGGTCGGCGCTGGCGTGGTGGACCTGCTTGCCGCGGTCAGCACCGACACTCCAACCGCTCCACCGACTCCGCCGGCCCGGACATCGGCGCCCATTCTCGGGCCGTCCCGTATCGTGCCGCCGGACCACCGCGCCCGGAACACGGCGTTCACCGGGGCCGCGGTCTGCGGTGGCTTATTGGCCGTGGTGCTGGCGCTTGGCGGAATGTGGACGCGGCTACGACGAACTCAAGTCCGACCGGGCAGCAGCCGGAACATCCTGCACGACTGAGGCATTGGCCCTGCTCAGTTCCGGCCCGGCAGGCAACTTGGCCAGCACTGGCCAGGGTGCCGCGATCATCGCGTCGGGCATTCCGAGGTCATGTGCCGCATCGTCGTCGTGGACGGCGTATCGAACACCGGTGTCGGAGACGAAATATCGCGTGCCTGCGCGAACATTGCCGCCAGACAGGCCGGTCGCGCGGACGTAGGCACTGCGCCCGGGTGGGAGATAGATGGCGTCGACGGCTGGACCCTTTCCGTCCGCCTGCGCCAAGGACACCGACCCCTCGCCGTCCGGGAGGGGTAGTCCCCCAACCGAAAATGCGATGTCGACCTTGCCCGACGCCGCATACGTCCAGCTCGCACAGAGCGTCCCATCGTCGGTAAGCGGCGGAGTCTTCGCCTGATCGGGGAAGCCGGACACCGGCAGCCGTGTCGCCGCCGGAGCGTTGCGGATCACGTCAGGCGCGACGGACATCACGGTCCGGGTGCCCTGCGAATTGGTGAATCGCACGAGATCGGCGGCAAGCTGCCCAACACGCTGAACGCCCTCGGTGAGCACGACGTAATACTCATCGCCGCCGGTGCGAGTCACCCGCAGCACGCTGCCGACCGGAAAACCCGGAAGCGATGTCGAGCTGCGACTGCCGAGATCAGGAATTCGCGGCGCGGTCAGTGGCGGCGCCTCCGGGATGACGTTCAGCAGTAGAGGCGACACGGTCCTCGGAACCTGAACCTCGGGTCCGAGCGCCCGCTCGACCGCGGCGTCAGCCAGGTCCACCACAGATCGGCGACCACCGTAGAGCAAGTAGGTCGATCCTCCGGACGACGGCCTGACAAGCAAGGTCTGATCGCGGGCAAGAATATGCGACTGCGGGCCTTCACCGCGGCCAACTACAACAGTCGTGCCGTCGCGGCTGTCGCAGACGGTCCACCGCAATTCGTCCTCACCAAGTGGCATGCCCAAGAACTGCGGGGCACCGGGGATACCCAGCAGCGGACCCCTCCTGCCGCGACCGCTTCTGCCGCGATCGAGCGCCGACGCGGCTATTGGCTGCGGGTCGGCGTTTGTCTTCGCGATCAACCTGGCCGAAGCCAGGTTCAGCACGGGATGCACGGTTTCGCCCAACCGAACATAGAGGGCCCCCGACTGCTTCTCCATCAAGATCGGCGCCGTCGCCATACCTGGCTGCGGATGCACAAGGGCCAGCACCACACAACCGGCCAGTGATATGACCGCCAACGCCAGCCCGGCCAGCAGCGATTGCGCAGGCCCGCGCATCGGCTCGTTCACGGCGCGGAGGTCCCTGCCCAGCAGCGCGCACTCCATGCGGCGCCGCATGAATCGGTATCCGCTGACCTGCAGCCTCGTGGTCGGTTGGTATGCCATCCAGTCCCCCAAGCCCTTCGTCAGTTCGGCTTCACGATATGTACTGGTCACGC
>NZ_DASXHW010000209.1:0-10813 GCF_036488105.1 Mycobacterium sp.
GCCGGTGCGTTCGGCCCAGCGGGCACACCGTCGAGCCAACCAAGCTCGGGAACCGATGGTGCACCTGTAGGCCACGACGGCGCTGAACCGCGGGGAGCAACCGGAACCGTCGGCACACCTGAGGCCAGCACTCCCGGCAACGTCGGGACGATGCCTTCGGTGGGCACCGCATATGCGCTGAGGTCAGCCGGCACGAACGAATCCGCGATGCCGCCTGACGTCGCCGCAGTTGATGGTCCTGTCGTCGTATCCGGCACGTTGCCCCGCGGGGCCACCGGAACCGCCTGCGGTGGTGGCTCCGGTTCCGGGGACGTCGGGGCAGGAAGGTAGACGTCGGAGACGCCGAGCAACGGAACCGGCACCGGGTACTGATCCGCGGAGCCAGCCGCCGTGTGACCTGTCGAGGCGGCCGCCGTTGTGTCGGGCGCGTTGCCCCGCGGCGCAACCGGCGCCGACTGCGGCGGACTGTCGAAACCGGGCCGGATGCTGGCCGCGTAGAGCTGGCTGGCCAGCGCCGAGAGTTCCGCTGCGCTGAGAGGCAAGTCGCTTTCGGCGTCTACCGCGCGGTGCTCACTTGTACTCATGGAATCGGTCCACGGCAACGCCATCGAGCACGGCGAGGGCGTCGTCGGTGAGCACGGCTAACGAGGTGTACAGCGTCACCAGATAGCGGGCGATCGCCGACTCGTTGATGCCGGTGAACCGCACCGACAACCCCGGCGCCTGCTCGCCGACCAGGCCGGGCTGGAACAACCCCACCACACCTTGGCGCTCCTCACCGGTGCGCACCAGGATGAACTTGGTCTTGCTCTTCTCCACCGGAACCTTGTCCGACGGGATGATCGGAATGCCTCGCCACGTGATGAACTGCGCGCCGAACAGGCTGACGACCACCGGAGGCACGCCGCGACGGGTGGCCTCGCGACCGAATGCGGCGACACCCTGTGGGTGCGTCAGGAAGAAGCTGGGCGTCTTCCAGACCTTGGTGATCAACGCGTCGAGATCATCGGGCGTGGGCGGACCACCCAACGTCTGGATGGTCTGCTCGGGAGTCGCCTGCGCCAGCAATCCGTACTCGGGACTGTTGACCAGCTCGAACTCCTGGCGTTCCTTGATCGTCTCGATCGTTAGCCGCAGCTGCTGAGTGACCTGGTCGTGCGGGCTGGAGTACAGGTCAGAAACCCGGGTGTGAATGTCGAGCAGCGTGGCAATCGTCCGCAGCGTGTACTCGCGCGGGCTGGTCTCGTAGTCGACGTAGGTCTCGGGTAGCGGTCCCTCGTTGCCGGCACCGTCTTCAGACTTGACCGCGACCTGCTCGGGATTGACCACCCGGTTGACCCGGTAGATGCCGGCCTCCACCGGGACCCAGCTCAGCAGATGGAGCAGCCAGCGCGGGGTGATGGTGGAAAGCTGGGGAACAGTCTTTGTCGCGTTGGCTAGCTGCCTGGCAGCAAGATCGCCAAGTGCCTGTGACTCGTTCTGAGCCGACGTCATCGTGGTCCTTCCGTCGTCGAGTGCTGATCGCTGTCCGGCCGCGCAGGCCGCCGACCGGGTTGGCTCCGCACTGAACCAGCGCAAGTGTAAAACTCAGCATGATTTTTATCTCGGCGGGGCTGCGGGTTCAACGGTCGAAGGGCCCGCGTCAAATCATGCCCTATAGTGGCGATATGCAACACGCCGCACAGCCGCGCTTCGTCCCCTCGCGCTGCCACGCCGCCATCTGTTGTTGCTGTTGTTGTCGTTGATTTCCTGACGCCCTTCTGACGCTGTAGAAATCTGCGCGCTTCCCGCCTCAAGGCGATCAACTCCGCTTGGCCGGAGAGATCGGATTGCGCACCGCTCCAAAGTCTTTCAGGAAGCTCAAGCAACAATGACTGTTCTATATCCCAGCCACCGCACCGCGGGACAGGTAGCGAGCACCAGCCGCGTCGCGATCCGTCCGGCCACTGAACTGTCGCGCCTGACGCGCTACCGCGGGGGCACTTATTCGCACACGGTGGAAAAAGTCATCTTCATCGACGGCAGCTGGGCGCGCACCGACCTGATTCGGCTCAATCCCAACGTGCCGGCCTACTCGCTGGACTTCACCGGCATCTCGCCCCGCCACCCATCGCGCTACCAGCTCGGCACCTGGTCGGAGCTGTCTCACCTACGCGCGTCGGGCAAAGAGGCCGAGGTCGACTGGATCCTGCGACACTCCTATCCCCTGCTGACCACCGCCGAGCTGAGCCGTCGCCTCCGCGACGCCGGTTATCCGATCGGGCCGGCCAACATCAGCGAACACGAGGCGATCGCTGCGACCCAGGCCGCGATCTGGTACCTGACCAACGGGCTGGCCCTGGACACCCGGCCACTCAATGTGCCGATCGCCGTGCGGCGCACCCGCGGGTCGGTCACCACGTTCGAATTCGACGGCGAACCTCAGCTGGGCGGCTATTCGGTATGTTCCGGGTCTGACGTCACCGCCGTGCTGCGACTCCAAAAATCATCCAATGGCGTTGTCTGGCATGATGTTTCGGGATCATTGCTCACTACCGGCACCACCGCGGGCCGTTATCAGCGCACGCTGGGCGAGGGCAGCACGCTGTCGACCAGCAGCCACGGCCGTGGCGGACGCGGTTATCGCTACTACCGGCTGATCTTCACGTCCGAGACCGGCACACCGAAGATCGAGCACGTCAATTTCTGGTTGACCGGTGCACGGCATTACCGCAACGCCGACAAGGTCGTGCACCTGTACAACTACCTGCTCAGCGGGGCGGCCGCGGCCGCTCGCTCAGCCCACAAGCCCGGCGTTGCACTCATCGACGTCCACGCTGTCGCCGACGCCGACCTGGTCGGACCCTTCCAGGTAACTACCCCGCTGACGCTCGCCGCGTCAGCTGGACACCAGCTCGTTGACGCGGACGGCCATGCCGTGGATTCCGTTCAGCCGCGAACCGATTTCTACATTCGCCGAGCACCGAGTTCATCGGCCGCGACTGTCACGGCGAAAACTTCGGTCGATCTGCACGGACGCGTTCTGACCGGAGTGGCATTGGACCGCGGGGCACAACGGTTTACCCCCGTTGCGCTAGCCATCCCCACCGAGACAGCCATAGAGTTCGACATAAGCTGGGAGGCCGACGACCTTTGATCCGCGACCGTGGGAGCGAATCTAAATGAGCATTGCCGAAGACGTTACACAACTAGTCGGAAATACACCGCTGGTCCGCCTGCGCCGGGTAACCGAGGGCGCCGTGGCCGACGTGGTCGCCAAGTTGGAGTACTTCAACCCCGGGGGCAGCGTCAAAGACCGCATCGGGGTCGCGATGCTCGATGCCGCCGAAGAAGCGGGGCTGCTCAAGCCGGACACCATCATCCTCGAGCCCACAAGTGGGAACACCGGCATTGCGCTGGCGATGGTCGCGGCGGCGCGCGGCTACAAACTCGTTCTGACCATGCCGGACACCATGAGCATCGAGCGCCGAGTGTTGTTGCGCGCGTACGGCGCCGAGCTCGTTTTGACCCCGGGGAAAGACGGCATGCCGGGCGCGATCGCCAAGGCCGAGGAACTGGCCAAGAGTGACCAGCGGTATTTCGTGCCCCAGCAGTTCGAGAACCCGGCCAACCCGGCTATCCATCGGGCCACCACCGCGGAAGAAGTGTGGAAGCAGACGGACGGCAAGATCGACTTCTTCATCTCGGGCGTCGGCACCGGCGGCACCATTACCGGTGTCGCCCAAGTCATCAAAGAGCGCAAGCCGGAAGCCAAGTTCATCGCCGTCGAACCGGCCGCATCACCGGTGCTGTCCGGCGGACAGAAAGGGCCGCACCCGATCCAGGGCATCGGCGCGGGTTTCATTCCCCCGGTACTCGATCAAGATCTGGTCGACGAGGTCATCACCGTCGGCAATGACGATGCGCTCAACCTGGCTCGCCGCCTTGCCCTCGAAGAGGGCCTACTGGTCGGGATCTCTTCGGGCGCAGCGGTAGTCGCTGCGCTGCAGGTCGCTCACCGACCTGAGAACAAAGGCAAGCTCGTGGTCGTCATCCTGCCCTCGTCCGGTGAACGGTATTTGAGCACCGTGCTGTTCTCCGATTTGGCGGACTAACCATGCTCGCCGCGTTCCGGAGCGACATCCAAGCGGCAAAAGACCGCGATCCCGCCGTCCCCAGCACGCTGCAGGTCGTGTTCGCCTACCCCGGTGTGCACGCTATCTGGGGCCACCGGGTCAGCCACTGGCTGTGGGGACGCGGTGCGAAAGTGGCCGCTCGCACGCTCAGCGAGATCACCCGAATCCTGACCGGGGTCGACATCCATCCCGGCGCGATCATCGGAAGTCGCGTGTTCATCGACCACGCGACTGGTGTGGTGATCGGCGAAACCGCCGAGGTGGGCGACGATGTCACGATCTTCCACGGCGTCACGCTCGGGGGAACCGGTGCAGACACTGGCAAACGTCATCCGACCATCGGCGACCGGGTGATCATCGGCGCCGGCGCCAAAGTGCTCGGTGCGATCAAAGTCGGCGACGACAGCCGGATCGGCGCCAATGCCGTTGTTGTCAAAGAAGTTCCGAGCAGCGCCGTGGTCATCGGAGTTCCCGGGCAGGCCATCAGCCATCATGGCTCAAGCGGCAGCGACGCCGCGATACCCGACCTTGTCGGGATCAGCCTGCAGTCCCTACTGACCAGGGTCACCAGACTCGAGTCCCAGTCCGACACGCCGCAGACCGGTCGCGTCATCCGGCCACCCGAAGCCGGCGTGTGGCACGGCGAGGACTTCTCCATCTAGGCTGCGCCGGATTCCTGCCAGGCGCCGTAGCCGCCCATCAGGTCTGCGACGGCATGGAACCCTGCAGCGCGCAACAGGCTTGCCGCCACCAGCGAGCGGTAGCCACTGGCGCAGTACGTGACCACCGGCGCGCGGTAATCCAGACTGTCGATCGAATCGGTCAGGGACGGTAGCGGAATCTCACGCGCGCCGTGGATAACGCCCTCGGCCGTCTCTCCCGGGTTGCGCACGTCGACCAGCTGAAGATCGGGCTCCGTGTACATCAGTTCCGCAAGTTGCTCAGGCGTGAAACGCGAAGCGGTCTCGACCAGATCATGCCATCGCGTGAAAACACCTGGTAAGTCTTGTAATTGGCCTATGACGCGATCGAAGCCGACCCTGGCGAGGCGGGTCTTGGCTTCCTGCGCGTGCGCTGCATCACCGACCAGGATGATGTCGCTGTCCGGCGACACGACAATGCCGACGGATTCCGCGAAGCGCCCTTGCAATCCGATGTTGACCGCACCGCGCAGGTGTCCGCGGGCGTACTCGGCCTCCTCTCGGCCATCGAGCAGAATGGCCCCCACCGCGGCGTGCCTGCAGACATCATCGATGTCCAACAGCGGTGGCGGGTTTTCGTCCCGCAGCGGATGCTGCTCACGATTGCGCACAGAGTTGAACTCGAAATAACGCGGCCGCGGCGGCTGATCCTCGGTGAGCGTCGCGACAAACCGCTCGACTCCGACGATTTGGAGCGCGTAATTGGTTCGCCGCTGCTCACCGATCGTCGAGCTGGTTTCACTCGACAGGTTTTTGCCACACGATGATCCGGCGCCGTGCGCGGGGAAGACACGAGTGGCATCGGGCAGCTTCAGAAGCTTGTCATGCAGCGACTGATACATCGAGCGTGCCAACGTCTCGGCCGAAAGGCCGTTGTCCGCCAGCAGGTCTGGACGTCCCACGTCTCCGACGAACAAGGTGTCGCCGGTCAGCACCCCATAGGGCACTTCATCGTCGGCACGCTCGTACACCACGATGCAGATCGACTCGGGTGTATGGCCCGGAGTCGCGAGAATTTCCAGGGTGACGTCCCCCAGCGAGATGCGCTGGCCGTCGAGCAGCGGCTCGACCGGAAACTCGACATCGGCATCTTTGCCGTAGGAGATCACCGCGCCGGTAGCAGCCGCAAGCTCCAGATGACCGCTCAAAAAGTCCGCGTGAATATGGGTCTCGACGACGCGTTCGATGCGTAAGCCGTGCTCAGCAGCCTCGTTCAGATATTCGTCGACGTCGCGACGGGGATCGACCACGACTGACCGCCCGGTCGTCTCGTCCCCGATCAGATACGACGCCTGCGACAAACAGCCGAGGTAGTGCTGCGTAAAAATCATGCTGCTCCGCTCCCCAAGTGCCCCCAAAACACCATGTTCCCGCTGACGGCACCGACCGGCAATTTGAAATCAGTCTGAGTTCAAGATGTGCCTGGTAGCAGTCGCCGATTAGGTTCCGGGCAGGTCGACCTCGGTGAATGAGGTGATCCACCGATGCGGTGGACGCGCTGTGTTCGGCTCACCAGGACGCTCGACGCCGAGTACCGACCAGCCGGCCGCGGCCGCGGCGTCGAGTTCGTCGGGATGGTCGGACAGGAAGAGGATCTCCTCAGGTGCCAGGCCGATCGTCTTGGCAATCGTTTCGTACGAGAAGCTTTCACGCTTGGCTCCGGCGTTGGCCAGATCGAACCAACCGCTGATCAGCGACGCCAGATCGCCGCCACGAGCATAGGCGAACCAATCCTGTTGGTTGCGGACCGAACCCGAGGAGTAGATATGCAACTCGACACCCGCTTCGCGCCAAGCCGCCAGCGCCGGGGGTACGTCGTCGAAGAATTCGCCGTGCAAAGCACCGCTGCAAAAACCCGCGGCGCAAACCAGGCCCTGCGCGGCCTTCAACGGCGCGGCTTTCACATCGGAATCGAGCCAATCACAGAGGATTTCCGCTACTTCGACCGGACCGGCGTCAGGTTGTGCCGATAATTCACGGGTTTGAGCGATCACCGAGTCGGCGGGACCGTCGACATTGTCTGCCAGCCATTGCCCCAGATGGTGACGGGTGTAGTTGTAGAGGCCCTCACGCACCGAACTGGTCGGGCTGGTGGTGCCCTCGATGTCGATGACGATCGCTGCGATCACGTCGCGACGAGCTGATCGAGTGTCGGAAAGCGTTCTCCGATCGGATCGCCGGTGAAGTCGCCGATCCAGCCGTCCGCCTGCTCGAAGAACCGGATCGCGGCGAACTCGGGGTCCGAACCCATATCGAACCAATGCCGGGTGCCAGCTGGCACCGTCAGCAGATCGCCGCTTTCACACACCACTGCAAAGACTTGCGGCTCGAGATGAAGGTAGAAGCAGGCGCGTCCGGCAACGAAGAAGCGCACTTCGTCTTCGGCGTGCCGGTGCTCGGCCAGAAATTTCGAGCGAGCGGCGGCCGCCGTCGCGTGCCAGTCGGGGTCGTTGTGGTCGGGTCGCAGCGCGGCCACATCGATGTGCCGATAGCGGTGGTCGGCGTTGATCGCCGCGACCTGGTCAGCATGGTCGGCCAAGATCCGCTCGGCCGGCCCGCTCGTGTCGACGTCAGCAGCAATCGGTCGGCGATCGAAAACGATTCCCCGCGTGGCAAGCTCGTCGCCGATGAGGCGGGCGTCGTCGGTGCGCAACCGCACCTCGTCGGCGTCGGTGTCGGCCATCACCTGCAGCAATGTCATTCGATCCCTATCTCGCGGCGCCCGGTCAGCGTCGCCAACTCACACATCGCTTCCAAACATTCGACGCGGTCGCGAGCCTGCGCAAGGTCGGCGCCCCACGCGGTGATCCCGTGGCCGGCGATGAACAGTACCGGCGGGGCCTCCGGATTTTGTTTCAGATGTTGCTCGATGTCCTCGCCGATGCCTGCGACATCGACGTGATTGGTGAACACCGGGATGCTGATGGTGCCGGAAGTACCCAGTCCTTTGATCAGCTCGTAGCCGGTGAAGGTCAAAGTCGCTGAAGCACCCGCCGTTTGGGCGGTCGCGTGCGGCGCATGAACGTGAACGACGGCATCGGCCTCGGTGGCCCGGTAGATCGCGGTGTGAATCGCGGTCTCCGCCGAGGGACGGCGGCTACCCGACACCGGTTGTGAGTCGGCGACGGCCACCGTCACCATATCGTCGCCGGTGAGCTCGCCCTTGGACAGCCCGCTGCCGGTGATCACCGCCGTCTGCCCGGTGCGCACCGAAATATTGCCTGCCGTACCTGGCATCCAGCCACGCGCGTACAAGCTGCGCGCGATGTCGGCAATCTGGTGTCCCACAACGGTATTCGCCTCGCCGATCGGACCGTTTTCGGTTACCACAGCGGTGATCAGCTCCGGGGGTGTGACATCGAACGCGGGATTGAAGACGGCGGTACGGTCCGGGGCGGTGGCAACGCCACCGACATGAGTGATTTCCGCTGCGGCCCGCTCTTCGACGACGATCTCGGCTCCCGTCGCCGTCGCGAGGTCACGAGTCGATTCGGGCGCGACAACGATGAACGGGATGCCGTGCCGGTGCGCCGCCACCGCCAGCGGATAGGTGCCGATCTTGTTCGCGACCGAGCCGTCGGCAGCGATGCGGTCCGCGCCGACCAGCACGCAGTCGACCTGCCCGGTGGCCATCGCCCACGCCGCGGCGGAGTCGATCGTCAGCCGGTGCGCAATGCCCGCCTCGGCCAACTCCCACGCGGTCAGCCGGGCTCCCTGCAGCAGCGGTCGCGTCTCGTCGACCAACACCTCGGCGACCTTGCCGCGAGCATGCAGCACCCGCAACGCCCCGAGCGCAGTACCGACTGCGGTGGTGGCCAGCCGGCCGGTGTTGCAGTGGGTGAGCACGCGCAGCGGACGGTCGGGACACAGCCGCAACACCAAGTCGGCCGCATGGGTGGCAAGCGTCCGGTTCACCCGCGCATCCTCGGCCAGCATCAGCTGGGCCTCCGCGAGCACGGCATCCGGGCCCGCGGGCAACGTGGCCAGCGCTCGCCGCACACCCCAGGCCAGATTCACCGCGGTGGGCCGGGCCGATGCGATCCGGGCGGCTTCCGACGTCGTCGTGTCGGCGTCGCCGACGTGCGTGTATGCCGCCAGCGCCACACCGAACGCGCCGGCCACCCCGAGCGCCGGCGCACCCCGGATGGCCAGCGTCTTGATCGCCTCGATGAGCTCGTCGACGCCTGCGATGCGCAGCCAGCGCAACTCGCGCGGCAGCAGGCGCTGGTCGATGGCCAGCAGTGCGCCGTCGGCCCAGGTGATCGAGCTTTCCGCCACAGCCTCGGATCGCGACTCCAGTGTCGTCACGCACCCCATCCAACCCCGACTCCGAGCCCGCGGCCAGAATTCTTAACAGGACAACCAGGCCGATCTGGCCGACAATGAGCCAATGCGATTGTCTTTTGCACTTGCCGCCGTGGCCACCATGGTCGGTCTGGCCGTGCCGGCGCTGGCCGACCCGCCGCCACCGAGCGTGCCGGACAACCCGGCAGCTGACGCGACGTTTCTCGACTCACTCAACAAAGCCGGCATGACGTACAGCAATGGCTCGAGCGCGATCGCGGCTGGCCGAATGGCTTGTGATTTGATGAACTCGGGCACGTCGGAAAAGGACGTCGTCGACAAGTTGAGCATGCTCAATCCGGGTTTGAACTCCGGCGGCGCGATGAAGTTCGCGGCCCTGGCATCGAGCGCATACTGTCCGGACTACCTGAACAAGTCCAGCACGCCGACCAAGCAACCGGGGCCGCTCGGCGGCTTTGGCGGAATGGGTCGCTAGCGGTACTGGCTCCCCCGGGTGGACTCGAACCACCAACCCTTCGGTTAACAGCCGAATGCTCTGCCAATTGAGCTACAGGGGACTACCTGGTGTCCGCGGCACTTCGGCGCGGATCGCTGGATGACTCTAGCGTACTGGCGTACGCACGCCCAACCAGACCGATCGCCCGCCGGGGGGCACCAAACCGCGGGCATGGGGCAGGATGGACGCAGAAGCGCCAACCTCGAAAGGGACCGTTTTGATCCGTTACGTCGTCGTGCTGGGACTGGGCTATGTGTTGGGCACAAAGGCCGGTCGCCGTCGTTACGAGCAGATCGTCGGCACCTACCGGGCGCTGACCAGTAGCCCCGCCGCCAAGTCGGTGATCGACGGGAGCCGGCGCAGGATCGCGAACCGGGTGTCGCCGGACGCACGGATGGTGACGCTCACCGAGATCGACGACGCGACCACCGTGGTCGAGGCGCAACGGCCCGTCAATGGGAGCCGTTAGACGGTGAGGTCGTCGCCGGTGGCCTGCTCTTTGAGACTGCGCCGATAGGCCTCCATCGCGACCAGATCGCCGAACAGCGCGTGATAATCGTCGCCCTGTTCCACCGGCGACATCCGCTGCAGTTTGGACTTGACCTCGGCGATCTGCCGGCCGATCCAGACCTCTTGTAGGCGGGCCAGCACGCCGGCGATGGAACGCGGCAGCTTGTCTTCGTCATCGACCAGGATCGATTCCACCCCAAGCTCGTTGATCAACGCCTCGACCGCCGGCGTTGCGGCACCTTCGCGCACCACCTCACTCCAGCGTGCCCCGGTGATACCGGCGGCGATGCCGCCCGCCGCCGTGATCGCCGCGCGCACGGCTGCGTAGCCGGGGTGCGTGAAACTTTCCACGGTCAGCGTGTCAAACACCGGCCCGGCCAGCGCGGGGTACTGCAACGCGGACTTGAGCGCCTCACGCTGTGGTCGCAGCGTCGGGTCGCTGGGGTCAGGACGGGGCACCGCCGGCTTCGCGCCCGCATCGGGCTGCGCGGCAGGACGACGTGTTTTGTTGCGCCCTTGCGCGGTCGGGTTTTTCGCCTCTTGCCGGACCCGGCTGATCACCTGCGCGACGTCGGACCAGCCAACCCAGCCGGCCAGCTGTCGCGCGTATTCGTCGCGCAGCGTCGGGTCCTTGATCTGGGCGACAATCGGCACGCAACGCCGCAGCGCGGACACCCGGCCTTCGG
>NZ_DASXHW010000228.1:0-12814 GCF_036488105.1 Mycobacterium sp.
TACGCCTACGACCAGATCGACCAGACCCGTCCGGGACCCGGCGCCGCCTTGAAATAGTCGAGTGTCATGAATTTGGCTGCAAGAAAATAGAATTGAGCTTGTTATGGCTGGTCGAGTCAAAGGTAAGGTCGCGTTCATCACGGGGGCGGCGCGCGGTCAGGGCCGAGCACATGCGGTGCGATTGGCGCAAGAGGGCGCCGACATCATTGCCATCGACATCTGCGGACCGGTCGAAGGATTCTTGAACCCGCCGTCCACGCCGGAAGACTTGGCGGAGACGGCGGATCTGGTCAGGGGTTATAACCGCCGCATTGTCACCGCCGAAATCGACGTGCGTGACTACGACGCCCTCAAAGCCGCAGTGGACAGCGGGGTGGAGCAGTTGGGCCGACTGGACGTCATCGTGGCCAATGCCGGCATCAGCAGCGCCGGCAGCGACGACGGCGGAACGCTCGATAAAGTCAGCGAAAAGGACTGGCAGGACATGATCGATGTGAACCTGTCGGGCGTGTGGAAGACTGTGAAAGCCGGTGTGCCCCATATATTGTCGGGTGGTCAGGGCGGTTCGATTGTGTTGACGAGCTCGGTCAACGGGTTCAAGGCGTATAGCAATCTCCACCTCGGTCACTACGTGGCCGCCAAACACGGCGTCGTTGGCCTCATGCGGTCGTTCGCGGTCGAACTGGGTCAGCACATGATCAGGGTGAATTCGGTGCACCCCACGTTCGTGAACACTCCGATGGTGCTGAACGAGGGGCTTTACAGATTGGTGCGCCCCGACTTGGAGAATCCCGGCCCCGACGATTTGGCCCCGTTTTGTCAGACGTTCCACACGCTGCCGATCCCGTGGGTGGAGGCGCAGGACATCAGCAACGCGGTGCTGTTCCTCGCGTCCGACGAATCCCGCTACATCACCGGTGTCACACTGCCGATCGATGCAGGCCAATGCCTCAAGTAACACGGATGGCACGCCGGATCCGTCGATGTGCGAGGTAACAGGGAGTCTCCTGTGAGATTCGGCGGGGATGCCCGCCGCTGGTGAACTGAGCCGTCACATCCGCGAGTAACGGCTCAGGGCGAAGCTGTAGAGGCCGTAGGCGGCAAACCCGCTGCCCGCCAAGAGAATCAGCGCTGTGCCGAACGGAGCTTGCCGGAAGACTTTCACCGCACCGTCGAGACCCGTTGCCTTGGAAGGGTCGGCGCGAATGGAGGCGACGACTACCAACACGCCAGCGCAGGCTAAGACGATGCCTTCGGCTACATAGCCACAGATGCGCCCAACGCAGTCAGCGTCCACCCGGGCGACACAGTAAGGTCATTCAGGAACTTGCGCGATGCTCCCTTGAAGGCAAAGTAGCTGCCGATTGCGACGATGACAATGCCGACGATGATCAGGAGCGCCCTGCCCTGCGTGGACTGCATCAACCGGGCGCTGAGCCCAGCGTCCTGGGCGGCGCCGGACTTGCGCCTTCCGAGCGCGAACTGAACCGCGGTGACTGCGACCGCGGCATATACCACGGCGAGACCGAAAGCCTTGAGCCGGTTGACCACTCGAAAATCTTGCGGATCACGCCGGTGCTCCGCTGGGTGAAGGCCGATAGTCGTTTCCGCGAGCCGCCACAGCGTCAGGGGGACCAGCGCCGCCGCGACGGCCCACAACGTGGCGAAACCGCCGGTGGTGTCGGCGAGAGTTGCCAACGCGCCGGTCTGATCGGCGTTTGCCCTGTTCCCGAGTGCGATGCGGACGATGAGGTAGGCGATCAGCAGGTGAACGACCCCACTTATGACATACCCCGCGCGTGCCGCGATCCGTGCGCTGCGCTCAGAGGTCGCGCGTCGAACGACATCCGCAGGACTGATCGCCTCGGCTATCTCGAGGCCCGCCAGCTAAATCTGCCGACGGCGTCGGGGCCGGAATGCGTCTTTGACCTTTTCTCCGGCGTCCCTCAGATGAGCCAATCGCTGATCGGCCCTGCCCTCCGCCGCCAGCGCTGGATCGTTGGTCGCGCGGCCGGTTGCCACCTTGATCTTGCCGGCGACCTGCCGCACCTTGTTTCGGGCTTTGTCCGCGCCGCTCATTGTGTGTCCTTTATTCGATTCCAATAAGCCAAGGGGCGGCTACCCTTTTTGCTCCTCAGCCACGCGCTTCGGCTGGACTCCGTACAGAGGGCGTGAGTTAGGCGGTCGGGGACTACAGCTCTCAACCAGCGAGGCTCTGGTCCGTCGCACTGAACGCTGTCCCTGAACAAGAGGCACACGAAAGTCTGTAAAGCCAGCCGGGTTTGCTGGGTAGAAGTGGCCTTGCTGTGACATCCTGTGCGCGTGACCGCGGCGGCCGCGCCTTCTGGGGTGGTGACGTTCTTGTTCACCGATGTGGAGGGTTCGACCCGTCGGTGGGAATCCGATGCCGAGGCGATGCGGGCGGCGCTGGCGGCACACGATGCGGTATTGCGTACCGCGGTTAAGGCTCATGGTGGGTTTTTGTTCAAGCACACCGGCGACGGGGTGTGCGCCGGCTTCTCGTCACCAAAGGCCGCCGTTGATGCCGCCGTCGGAGCCCAGCGGAAGCTCGCGTTACCGGTCCGGATGGGGCTGGCGACCGGCGAGGCCGAACTGCGCGACGGCGACTACTTCGGTGCGGTTTTGAATCGGGCCGCACGTGTGATGGCCGCCGGTCATGGCGGGCAGATCCTGGTGGCCGATTCGACAGCGGGCCTACTGAGCGGGGTTGATCTGGTCGATCTGGGGCCACGACGATTGCGGGATTTGCCCACGCCGGTCGGGATGTTTCAGGTCCGAGCGCCGGGCCTGCGCACGGACTTTCCGTCGTTGCGGGCGCTGGATGCGGGTCCGGGGAATCTGCGCCCGGCGCCCACCAGCTTGATAGGACGCGAGTCCGAGACCGGCGAGGTACAAGCCGCGGTGAAGGCTCATCGGCTGGTCACACTGACCGGGGTGGGTGGGGTCGGCAAGACCCGGCTGGCGCTCGAAGTGGCGGGGCGGCTGGTCGACGAATTCCCAGACGGGGTGTGGTTTTTCGAGCTGGCCGCGGTAACCGATCCCACCGCGCTGCCCGACGCGGTGGCCGCGGTGCTGGGCATCACCCGGCAACCCGGCAAGAGCGTGGCCGAAAGCGTGGCCGCCGCGCTGGAGGGCAGGGTGCGGCTGTTGGTGTTCGACAACTGCGAACACCTCCTCGACGCCACCGCCGATCTGATCGAGGCCATCCTCGCAGCCTCGGCAACGACGAAGATTGTGGCCACCAGCCGCGAAGGACTTGGAATCTCCGATGAGCAGCTGTGGCCGGTGCCGTCGTTGAATGTCGGCGCAGGTGTCGACTCGGCGGCGGTGGCGTTGTTTGTCGAACGGGCGCAGAACGTTTCGCCGCGCTTCCAGGTAGGCGACGACAGCGAGGGGGCCGCGGTGGTGGAGATCTGCCGGCGCGTCGATGGGATCCCGCTGGCCATCGAACTGGCGGCCTCGCGGATGGCGACCATGACCGCCAGCGAGGTGCGCGATCGCCTCGATCAGCGATTCCGGCTGCTGGTCGGGTCGCGGCGTGGTCTGGCACGCCACCACACCCTGCGCCACGCCGTCGCTTGGTCCTACGACCTACTCGACGACACGGAAAAGGCACTGCTAGATCGGTGTTCGGTGTTCGCGGGTGGATTTGACCTGCAAAGTGCCTGTGCCGTAGCAGGATTCGCAGATGCCGATGACTTCGCCACCCTGGATCTGCTGGATAAGCTGGTACGCAAGTCGCTGCTGGCCGCCGACCGGTCGGCCGGGCGCAGCCGGTATTCGATGCTGGAAACGATCCGCCAGTTCGCCGAGGAACAACTCGTCGCCCGCGGTGAAGCATCCGAGATTCGAGGCGCCCACTCCCGCTACTTCGCCGGGCGGGAAGCCGACATCATGGCCCTGTGGGACAGCCCCCGACAACGCGAGGCCTACACGTGGTTCACCGCCGAATTGTCCAATCTGCGCACCGCATTCCGCTGGGCTGCCGATGAAGGCGATCTCGACAGCGCCGTGGCCCTCGCCTTCTACGCGACACTCCTCGGCACTATGGTCGAACAGTACGAGCCCGTTGGGTGGGCAGAGGAACTCATTGAATCTGCACGCAGGGTGAACCATCGGCGGCTTGCGCAGCTGTACGTGGTCGCCGCGGGGTGCTACGCGGCGGGACGGTTGGACGATGCCGTCGGCTATCTCGATATCAGCCGCCAGTTAACGCAGAGCGGAAGCTTCGACAAGATTCTCTATGAGTTGCAAAACTCGACCGGCGTCGTGTATAGCCATGCCGGTCAGAGCGATCGGTGGACTGAGTTGTGCCGCAGTGCAATCGAACAAGAGGAGGGTCCTCAAACTATCACCCGCGCATGCCTGGTTATGGCGTTCTACTTCTTAGGTGAAGGCGATGAAGCGAGGGCGGCATCGCAGGGCCTGCTCGCCGCCGCGGACGCCGCTGGCAGTCCGAGTACGGCCTGCTTCGCGCTGTTAGCGTACGGCCTCGCCTACCACGATGCTGATGCCGCCGCGGCTTATGACGCCCTTACCCAAGCCCTGACGATCGCTCGGGAGAGTGGCAATCGACAGATGGAATCGGCGTCAGCGTCAACGGTGTTGCTTGTTGCAGCTACCCACCGTGATCCCATCGAATGTTTCGAAACTCTGATGGTGTTAATCGGCCGCTATTACGACGTCGGCAATACGCCTCTCTTGCAGAACCCGCTGGCAATACTTGTCTCCCTATTGGACCGGCTCGGACACCACGAACAGGCCGCGATCATCAGCGGGTTCGCCGCAAGTGCCTTTACGCGTGCAAGTTATCCGCAACTCGTCCCGACGATCACCCACCTTCGTGATGTCCTCGGCGACAAGACCTACGAATCGCTGGCCGGCAAGGGTGAGACGATGACCACCGCCGAAATGGTGACGTACGCCTACGACCAAATCGACCAGGCGCGAGCAGAACTCGAGACCATGCAGAAGTAGCTACGGCTCCGACCAGGGTTTGAACGGGTTGACCGCGAACTGGATCACCCGATACGGCGCCCGCGCCCGCGGATCGCTGTTGTGCCATTGGCTGACGAACACCCGTAACTCGTCCAGCGTCGAACCCGGCGAGATGTAGCCGCCGTAGGGTTGGGCCAGCCGGTTGTCGTGCGGCGACGGCAGGCTTTCCGCGGGTTCGGGCCACTCGTCGTGCTGAACGACGGTGGTGACCGGCGCACTGCTCAGCGAGGTCGGGTCGTCAGCCACCCGCACTTCCATGTTGCCGGTGCTGGCGTTGAAATACGACAGCACCGGCTTGCCGTCGATCTGGGTGAAGCTGATCTCACCAATCTGATCGCCCCACAACGGTGTTGGCGTTCCACCCCAGCCACCGTCGACACCCGAAGCCCAGCCCTGCCACCGGGCGCGATCACCAAAATTTTCCGGCGCGACTCGGTAGAGCACCGCCGGCTGGCTGCGGTCGAAGTTGTCGGCGACGATGTAAACCCAGCCGGACGGCGACTCGGGCGTCGGTATCGGGTCGTAGTAGCCACTGATCTGCGATTGCCGGCCACCGGCGTAGTCGGCCTCTCGAACCGAACCCGGCACCGTCTGCCAAAGACCTTGTGCCGGATCGGCCTTCACCAACCGCGAGCTCTGCGGCACCAGGTCTTTGGTGGTGGTGACCAGCAAGTAGTTCTGCCGGTTGATCTGTACGACGCCGGCAGGAAGCTGCGAATCACCCGACGGCGTCGGGTCGGCCAGCAGCGGCTCGGTGACGCCGGTGACCCCGGTGTATTTCACTCCGTCGGGGTCGTCGACCGACGATGTGTCGACCCGCAACGCGATCGGCGAGTAGTAGCCGCCGAAGCCGACGCCCTGACCGGCGAAGCTGTCGCCACAGACCTGGACGACCTGCGTCGGAAATTCCATGAACACACACAAGTCGGTGGCCCCGATGCCGTAATCGCCGGTGGGCGTGCCGGTGCCCGCGCTCGGACCGATCCGAATCACTTCGCCGGGCGCCAGCGGCTGCAGCACCGGCTGCGGCGTCGGGGCGGGCGGGTCGGCGTGGGCGGCCGAAAACCCTTGGCAGGCAATCAGACCTGCGATCAGTGAGCAGCTCGCGATCCGGCGGGCAGCACTCACCCGCACGTCACAGTTCAGCGGCGAGGAGCTCGGCAATCTGAATAGTGTTCAGGGCAGCGCCCTTGCGCAGATTGTCGCCCGAGACGAACAGCGCCAACCCGCGTCCGTCGGGCACACCCGGGTCGCGCCGGATCCGTCCGACGAGGGACTCGTCGACACCGGCAGCGGCCAACGGGGTCGGCACGTCAACCAGCTTCACCCCTGGGGCGCCGTCGAGGATCTCGCGGGCGCGCTCGGGCGAAATTGGTTGGGCGAACTCGGCATTGATCGACAGCGAGTGCCCGGTGAACACCGGGACCCGCACGCAGGTGCCGCTGACCAGTAAATCTGGGATACTCAGGATTTTGCGACTTTCGCTGCGCAGCTTCTGGTCTTCGTCGGTTTCGCCGGAGTCGTCGTCGACCAGTTTGCCGGCCACCGGAACGACGTTGAACGCGATCGGCGCGACGTAGGCCTTCGGCTCCGGGAACTGCAGCGCGCTGCCGTCGTGCACCAGCTGTTCGGCGTCGTCGATGACGGCGCGAGCCTGGTCTGCAAGCTCGGCCACCCCGGCCAGTCCGGTGCCCGAAACAGCTTGGTAGCTCGAGACCACCAGGCGCACCAACTGAGCCTCGTCGTGCAGCACCTTGAGCACCGGCATCGCGACCATCGTCGTGCAGTTGGGGTTGGCGATGATTCCCTTAGGCCGGTTGCGGGCGTCGGCGAAGTTGACTTCGGAGACGACGAGCGGCACCTGGTCGTCCTTGCGCCAAGCCGACGAGTTGTCGATCACCGTCACCCCGGCCGTGGCGAACCGCGGCGCCTGGACTCGCGACATCGTCGCGCCGGCGGAGAACACCGCGATGTCCAGACCCGTAGGGTCGGCTGTCTCGGCGTCCTCGACTTCGATCTCCTGGCCGCGGAACGGCAGCTTGCGACCCTGCGAACGGGCCGATGCGAAAAACCGCACGCTGGTCGCCGGGAATTCGCGCTCGTCCAGCAGCCTGCGCATCACCTGGCCTACCTGGCCGGTGGCACCTACAACACCTATTGCGACCATCTAACGTCCTGTCCCCGCATACACCCGGGCCTCTTCGGCACCGCCGAGGCCGAATGCTTCGTGTAACGCGACAACGGCCTTATCTAGTTCAGTATCCCGGCACAGCACCGAGATCCGGATCTCCGACGTGGAGATCAGATCGATATTCACGCCCACTTGTGCCAGCGCCTCGCAGAACGTCGCGGTGACCCCGGGATGGCTGCGCATCCCGGCGCCGATCAGCGACACCTTGCCGATGTGATCGTCGTAAAGGACTTGGCTGAAGCCGATTTGATCTTTGAGTGAATCTAGCTTCTCCACCGCGGCCCGGCCGCTGTCGCGGGGGCAGGTGAAGGTGATGTCGGTCTTGCCGTTCTCGATCTTGGAGACGTTCTGCAGCACCATGTCGATGTTGACATCGGCATCGGCGACCGCGCGAAAGATCTTGGCGGCATAGCCCGGATGGTCGGGAATGCCGACGACGGTCACCTTGGCCTCGCTGCGGTCGTGTGCGACGCCGGTCAGAATGGGCTCTTCCATGGGTATGTCCTTGATCGATCCGGTGACGACGGTGCCCGGCCTGTCCGAGTACGACGAGCGCACATGCACCGGAATGTTGTAGCGGCGGGCGTATTCCACGCAGCGGAGCATCAGCACCTTGGCGCCGCACGCCGCCATTTCGAGCATTTCTTCGAAGGTCACGGTGTCCAGGCGGCGGGCGTTCGGGACAATCCGCGGGTCGGCGCTGAAGATGCCGTCCACGTCGGTGTAGATCTCGCAGACGTCAGCGTTCAGTGCTGCGGCCAGCGCCACCGCGGTGGTGTCCGAGCCGCCCCGGCCCAGCGTGGTGACGTCGCGGGTGTCCTGGCTCACTCCCTGGAATCCGGCGACCAGCACGATCCGCCCCTCGTCGAGCGCGGACTGCAGCCGCGCCGGGGTGACGTCGATGATCTTGGCCTTGCCGTGCGCGCCGGTGGTGATGACGCCGGCTTGCGAGCCGGTGAACGAGCGGGCCTGGGCGCCGAGCGATTCGATGGCCATCGCCACCAGCGCGTTGGCGATGCGCTCACCGGCGGTCAGCAGCATGTCCAGCTCCCGGGCGGGCGGGGCCGGGCACACCTGCTGAGCCAGATCCAGCAGGTTGTCGGTGGTGTCGCCCATCGCCGAAACCACCACTACCACGTCGTTGCCCTGCTTTTTGGTCTCGACGATGCGTTCGGCGACCCGGCGAATCCGTTCGGCGTCGGCCACCGAGGATCCGCCGTACTTCTGCACGACGAGCGCCACGTCGATCCTTTCCGGCCGTCTTCAGGTCGACAACAGAATACGTGGACTGACTCCGGTGACCTGCACCCACGGCGTCGCCGCAGTTGATATCCGGTGGTGGCCGGTGAATGCTCGGTGCAGCGGCGCCAAGAGAGGTGGAAGCGATGGCTAGTGGTAGCAAGGTGCTATGGGGTGAAGAACCCGACGAGCACGACTACCCGGCGGCGGCCGACTATCTCGCCCTGCTCGCGCCCGATGCCCAGATCAGCGAAATCGTTGCGGCGCTCAAGCAGGCCCCGATCGTGCACAAAAAAGCCAAGGACCTGCTGCGTGCCTCATGTCTGGCACTGCTGCCGATAGACAATCCACATGTGCAACGGGACCTGAAGAAGATCAAGAAGGGCACGGCTCTCTCGCCCATCCTGGCCGTGCGCGGCGAGCTCAACACCGGGGTGGCCATGCAGATCGCCGACGGCTACCACCGCGTCTGCGCCAGCTACTACACCGACGAGAACACCGATATCCCGGTGCGCATCGTCCCGGCGACCAAGTAGCCACCGTGGGTTACGGGCAACCCCTCAGGCGCGGTAAAGTACTGGGCGTGCAGCGGGTGCTCCTTCTCGGACGCCGCGACGGGGCCTGATCCAGACCGGCTTCCTGTCGCGGGTGTTCGCGATGCGCCGGTCTAAGACTTTCGAGGCAAGCCAGCCTCCTCATTCCCCGGAGCAATCACCGTGACTAGCTATTCCCCACCGTCGGACGAATCCCCCGACGCCTTCAACTCCAGTCGGAGCATCAACAAACCGGCCGGCCCGCCCCGTGACGGCCAACCCGCGTGGAACACCCAACGCGGATCGTCGATGCCGGTCAGCCGCTACCGTTCATTCGCCAACGAGGTCGAGCCGATCCGGCTGGCCGACCGCACCTGGCCCGATCGCGTCATCGACAAAGCACCGCTGTGGTGCGCGGTCGACCTGCGTGATGGCAACCAGGCATTGATCGACCCGATGAGCCCGGCACGCAAGCGCCGCATGTTCGACCTGCTGGTGCGCATGGGCTACAAGGAGATCGAAGTCGGCTTCCCGTCGGCCAGCCAGACCGACTTCGACTTCGTTCGCGAAATCATCACCGACGGCGCGATTCCCGACGACGTGACCATCCAGGTGCTGACCCAGTGCCGGCCCGAGCTGATCGAACGGACCTTCCAAGCCTGCGAGGGTGTGCACCGGGCGATCGTGCACTTCTACAACTCGACCTCAATTCTGCAGCGCCGCGTGGTGTTTCGAGCCGACCGTGCTGCCGTGCAGGTGATCGCCACCGACGGTGCCCGCAAGTGCGTCGAGGAGGCCGCCAAATACCCTGGCACGCAATGGCGTTTCGAGTACTCGCCGGAGTCCTACACCGGCACCGAACTCGACTACGCCAAGCAGGTCTGCGACGCGGTCGGCGACATCATCCAGCCGACGCCGGACAACCCGATCATCTTCAATCTGCCGGCCACCGTCGAGATGGCGACGCCGAACGTCTACGCCGACTCGATCGAGTGGATGAGCCGCAACCTGGCCCGGCGCGACTCCGTCATCCTGAGCCTGCACCCGCACAATGACCGCGGAACTGCCGTCGCCGCAGCCGAATTGGGCTATCAGGCCGGAGCTGACCGAATCGAGGGCTGTCTGTTCGGCAACGGTGAGCGGACCGGCAACGTCTGCCTGGTGACGCTGGGGCTGAACCAGTTCTCCCGCGGCGTCGACCCGCAGATCGACTTCTCCAACATCGACGAGATCCGTCGCACCGTCGAGTACTGCAATCAGCTGCCGGTACCCGAACGTCACCCCTACGGCGGCGATCTGGTGTACACCGCGTTCTCCGGCAGCCACCAGGACGCCATCAACAAGGGCCTGGACGCGATGAAGGTTGCCGCGGACGCCGCCGACTCCGACGTCGACGACATGCTCTGGCAGGTGCCGTATCTGCCGATCGACCCGCGCGATGTCGGGCGCACCTATGAGGCCGTGATCCGGGTCAACTCGCAGTCCGGCAAGGGCGGCGTGGCCTACATAATGAAAGCCGACCACGGCCTGGCGCTGCCGCGGCGACTGCAGATCGAGTTCTCCGGAGTGATCCAGAAAATCACCGACGGAGAAGGCGGCGAGGTCACCTCGAAGGAGATGTGGGACGCCTTCACCGACGAGTACATCGCGCCGGTGCGGCCGCTGGAACGGATGAAGCAGCGCGTCGACGCGTCCGAAGAAGACCACGGCGTCACCAGGATCACGGCGACGGTGAAGGTCGACGGCGTCGAGACCGAGATCAGCGGCTCAGGCAACGGACCGCTCGCCGCGTTTGTCGACGCGCTGGCAACCATCGACTTCGACGTGGCCGTGCTGGACTACTCCGAGCATGCGATGAGCGGCGGAGAGGACGCGCAAGCCGCGGCGTATGTCGAGGCCTCGATCAGCGGTAAAACGGTTTGGGGTGTCGGTATCGCGCCGTCGATCACCACAGCATCGCTGCGTGCCGTGGTGTCGGCAGTGAACCGAGCCGCAAGCAATTAGGCGTCAAGCCGAGACCTTGGCCAGCAGCATCCCGGCCAGGGTCTGGGCTTGCACGCAGCTGCCGGCGCCCACGATCAGATAGATCCAGCCTTTGAGCACGTCGACGGTTGCGGGCGGAGCCACGAAGCAGAACGCCTGATCACCCAGGCCCGAGACGTTCTGTACGTGACCGGCGGACTGCTTGTTGACCACGAACCCCTGGGCCTGCGAGTCGAGGCACTGCTTGTCGACCGGCTTGCCGTCGATGCAGTACTCGTTGTTCCAGTAGAGCTTGTAGCTGACGTCGTTGCCCGCGGTCGGAATGGATGTGCATTGGGCTTCACTCGGGGACTGGCTGCCCTGGGCCTCCGGATACGCGCTGCCCATCACCCGACTGATGTCTTCTGCGCTGAGCAGGCTGCAGAAGTTCTCCGGAACGTGCACACCGGCCGCCTTCGGCGCTGAGCTGCCGTCGTGGGAGCACCCGCACGCCGCCGCCAAGCCCACAGCCACCGCCACACACAAGTCGACACAGCGCTTGACCGGACTCGCGGAACGGGATTCGGCAGTGGGCATAGTCCGATGTAATCAGAAAAGAGCGAACTGCTCGCCCGCGTGCGCCGCGTCGACGATGTCGTCGACGCCCGTTCCGTTGGCCACCGCGCTGACGTGATCCATGAACGTCGCGTCCGACACCAACGGCACACCGAGCTCGTGAGCCAGGCGCCCGTTGCCCCGCGCCGGACGGTGTTCGTTGCAGATCACCAGCGAAGTCTCCCGGTCGACCGCGTCGGCGTAGGCCAACCCGGCATGCAGGATCCGCTCGACCAGCTCCTCGTGAGTCCGCTCGACCTCGGCCGCCAGCGCGACCCGCATACCTTGCACCAGCGGTCCGCCGCCGGCGTAAGGACCGGGGTTGAGGTACGGGCAGCGCATCCGGGAGGCCAGCACCTTTAGCGGCCTCAGCTCGTCATGGGTGACCTTGCCGCTGGGCCAACGCCGGCGGGTGACCGGTCGCACGGGCAGCCAGACGTCGCGTTCCCGGGCCCGCTGCAGCGCGGCCGCCAGCACATTGGTCAGCACGACCGCATCGTCGAAGGCGTCGTGCGCCCGCCGCTGCGTCACACCCCAGTGCGCCGCCAAAGTCTCCAACCTCAGGTTGTCGGTGCCCAGTTCCAGCCGGCGGGCCAGCTCCACCGTGCACATGACGCTGTCGATCGGCAGCTCCACGCCGGCCAGCTCGGCCTCGGCAGTCAGGAAGCCGTAGTCGAAGGCCACGTTGTGCGCGACCAGCGTGCGCCCGCGCACGAGCTCGACGACATCGCCGACGATCTCGTTGAACTGCGGCTGATCCTCGAGCATCTCGGCGGTCAGCCCGTGAATGTGGGTCGGACCGGGATCCACGCCCGGATTGAGCAGGCTCACCACGGACTGCTCGACGTGCCCTTCGGCATCGAGTGCGAGCACTGCAAGGCTGATGACGCGGGCGCTGCCCGGCCGGAAGCCGGAGGTCTCGACGTCGATGACGGCCCAACCCGCGTGGGGCTCAGTTAACGGCCGACCCCAGGGCACCGTGGTCGAAGTGTCCCGCATGAATGGAGGATTTCACGTCGAGCCGACATCACTGGGTCGCTGCGCCTCGTGTCGTGCGGATAACCTTTCTCGCGTGATCACCGCCCGAGGACGACTCGCCCTGGCCGCCGGAGCCGGCGCGCGATGGGCATCCCGGGTGACTGGCCGGGGGGCCGGTGCGATGATCGGCGGCTTGGTGGCGATGACCCTGGATCGCTCGATTCTGCGTCAGCTCGGGACCGGTCGGCGCACCGTCGTCGTCACCGGCACCAACGGC
>NZ_DASXHW010000487.1:0-3077 GCF_036488105.1 Mycobacterium sp.
CCCGTCCGCCGGTCCATGCTGCGTTTCACTGATCGCGATGTCCGACATCCGGTCCAAGATGCGCTCGATCGAGACCCGGCCCTCGACTCGGGCCAGCGGCGCACCGGGGCAGGAGTGCACGCCGCGGGCGAACGCCATGTGTTCGCGGACGTTCTTGCGGTCGAGTTGGAACTCGTGCGGGTTCTCGAATCGGCGTGGGTCACGATTGGCCGCACCGGGCAACACCATCACGACTGTGCCGACCGGAATGTCGACGCTGCCGACGGTGGTCGCCTTGCGGGCCAGCCGGGAGTCGCTCTTGACCGGGCTCTCCATCCGCAGCGATTCTTCGATGAAGCCCGGAATGAGGCTGCGGTCCGCACGCAGCTGCTGCTGAACGCCCGGCCGGTCGCCGAGCGCCTGCAGTGCCGCCGAGAGCAGCTTGGCGGTGGTTTCCTGTCCGGCGGCGAAAAGGAAAGTCGCCGAACGACTTACCTCGATGACCTCGGGTGTGGACCCATCGGGATACTTGGCCGTCGCCAACGAGGTCAGCACGTCGTCCCGGGGAGCACTGCGCCGATCTTCGATGTAGGAGCAGAACTTGTCATCGAGCCACTCCAGCGGGTTGATGCCCACTGACTCCAGGTCGAGCGAACCCACCCGCGCGCCGGGACGGTCGGCGCCCAGCACCGAACGGAACTCCTTGTGATCCTCTTCCGGAACACCGAGCAGGTCGGCGATCACCAACGTGGCGAACGGCTTGGAGTACTCGGAGATGAATTCGCACTCGCCGTTGCCGAGAAACTCGTCGAGTTGGCGGTCGGCGAGGCGCCACATGAACTCCTCGTTTTCCTTCAATCGACTCGGCGTGAGCAGCCGGCTCAGGATCGAGCGTGCCCGGGTGTGGTCGGGCGGGTCCATCGTGACCATGTGCTCGAACATCGGGAACTGGCTGCGGTGCGCATCGATCAGCGGAGTGAGGTCGTCGCCCTCGACGTCGAACGGCAACGGCGGGAACGGGCCGCCGAGCGCCACGATATTGGAAAACGTGTCCGGGTCTTTGTAGACCGCGTTGGCCTCTTCCCATCCGGTGACCGCAACGACGTTGTGGTGCGGAAGCCGCAGCACCGGGTTCTGGCTACGCAGGTAATCGAAGTAGGGGTGCGGATCGGGAACAAGCGACTGGTCGGTGAAGAAGTCGATCGAATCGAAGTTGCTCATGTGGGCGCGCCTCCCGAGGCTGGGTTTCGACCGTGGTGTGTGGGCAGCGAGATGTGGTGCCGCCCCGGACTGACTTCGGCGAAAGTGTAATTCTTGCTGAGCACCTGCTTAGCATGGGGCTAATGTCATGGTCAAGGCGAGAGCGTGGCCGACGCTACGATCGGCATGTTCAGCAAGTATTCGGCGAGAGTGTGGAACCACGGCATGACTTCGGCGCGCAGGATCGGGGCACCGGACGCCAAGAATCACAGCGTCCTGCTCGACGCCGCCGAGCAGCTGATGCTCGAAGAAGGTTATGCCGCAGTCACGTCGCGTCGAGTCGCGGAGAAGGCGGACCTCAAGCCGCAGTTGGTCCATTACTACTTCCGCACCATGGACGATTTGTTCCTGGCGGCGTTCCGGCGCCGCGCCGAAGAGGGCCTCGAGGCACAAGCGCAGGTGTTGCAGGCGCGGCAACCGCTGTGGGCCCTGTGGCGGTTCAGCACCGATCCGGCGGCCACCGCGATCACCATGGAATTCATCGCTCTCGCCAACCACCGCAAGGCGCTGAAGGCCGAGATCGCCTACTACGCTGAGCGTTTTCGCGATGAGCAACGCAAAGCGCTGTCGACGATTCTGGAACGCTACGGCGTCGACCCGGCGAAGTTCCCCCCGCTGGTGTGGTCGGTGCTGATGACCAGTGTGTCCCGAGTCCTGGTGATCGAGCAGGCGCTTGACATGTCCGCCGGCCACCGCGAAACGATCGAGATCGTCGAGAGTTACCTGCGCCATCTGGAGGGCGACCCCGAGATCTAGTCTCCTCACCAGAGACGAAGCGAGCAGAGCGTGCCCTTGGGGCCGTCGTTGGATTTCACAACCACTCCGTCGACGACGAGTGCGCAGTGGAACATCGGCGTACCCGGCTCCGTGCCGGTGCTCACGACGACCATCGCGTAGTTGGCCGGGTCCCTCAGCATCACCGGCGGTGAGACCCACGGGTGACCAGGCGCGATGTCGGCCTGCACGTTGGGGGTGTATTGGTACGGGTCGTGGCTGTAGTTGGAGAACTTCCCCGGGTCCTGATCCAAGTAGTAGATGTCGGCATAGATCGGGCTGGCTGCCGTGACGACATACTTGACCTCGTGCATCACCGGGTCGTCGGCCCGGACCGGCGCGGCAGCGCCCGTGCCGTAGCCGGCCGCCGAAAGCCCTGCCAACGCCACGCCTAGCGCGGCTTTACCGACGGTTGTCATACGCACCTCCGGCCACCCGCATCCTTGTGGCGATATTGGCATTCTCCTTAGCGGAGAATAACATCGCCACTGCCTTACTCAAGACCCTAACGTTTGCCGGGGGAGCGTCGACGCCAATGCGCAATATTCCTGACGAACTGGTCACCAGATATGAGGAAGCGGGCTGGTGGACCCGCGAGACTCTCGGGCAGGTGCTGGCTCACGGGCTGCAGGCCGCGCCCGGTGCGACGTTCCGGGTGTACTCGGACGTCCGGCCGTGGTCTGGCACATTCGCCGACGTCGAGGTGGTGGCCCGTCGGCTCGCGGCCGGGCTGCGGGCCCGCGGCGTCGGCGCCGGTGACGTGGTGGCCTTTCAGCTGCCCAATTGGATGGAAGCGGCGGCGACGTTCTGGGCCTCGGCGTTCCTGGGCGCGGCGCTGGTGCCGATTGTGCATTTCTATGGGCGCAACGAATTAGCGCAAATCTTCGCCGCCGCCAAGCCGCGGGTATTCGTCACGGCCGAGAAGTTCGGCCGGCTGACCTATCAGCCCGATCTGTGCTCCGATGTCAAGATCGTCGGCGTGGTCGGGCGCGACTTCGACGACCTCCTCGCCGACGAACCCATGCCCGGCACGGTCGCCGCCGATCCCGCGGGTCCCGCGCTGA
>NZ_DASXHW010000408.1:0-2862 GCF_036488105.1 Mycobacterium sp.
ACGTAACACCCCGATCACCTCGCGGGGACTGCGTACCGGCGAGCGGTTCAAGCGTGCTTTGTTGGCGCGCCCGGCGGTGATTTCGAGGTCCACCGCACATTCACGGCCTTCGCTGACCACGATCGTCGACACAATTGCCCGTTGGGCGCCGACCCGCACCAGCGGCGCGTCGGTCGCGACCCGATGTGATCCCAAAGTTGACGAATACCACAGAGCCTCAACAAGATTCGTCTTGCCGTAGCCATTCGGACCGATAAACACCGTCCGCCCCGGCGTCAGTTCAAGCTCCACATTCGCCCAGGAGCGGAAGTCCTGTAAGCCCAGATGACGGACGTACACCTAATCGCTAACCAGGCAGACGAACCGGCATGAGCAAGTACACGTATTCGGTCTGAGCCGCGGGGAACGGCCCACTGCCGCCGGCTTGCCCGTCGTCATCGGCGGCCGGACGCAGCACCGCCGGGCGGCTGGGTGTGGTGAACCCGAACGACACCCGCTCGGAATGCAGCGACCCCAATCCGTCGGTGAGGTAGGTCGGGTTGAACGCGATGGTCAGCGGTTCGCCGGCGAATTTCACCGGCACATCCTCTTCGGCGCGACCCACATCGTCGGCACCGGCCGAGAGCCGCAACACATCATCGGAGAATTCCATCCGGACCTGGGCGCCGCGATCGGCCACCAGGGCAACACGCTTGATCGCCTCACTCAGTTCGGCGACACCGACGGTCGCGACCGCGGTGTGCTCGGTCGGCAGCAATTGCCGGAATTTCGGGAACTCCGCATCCAGCAGCCGGGTGGTGCTCCGCTTCCCATTTCCGCTGATGCCCAGCAATCCGTCCTTGCCGACCGCGGATCCAGCGCCCAACGACAAGTGCACCTCGGCACCGTCGGCACCGCTCTTGGCCGCCTCGGCCAACGTCTTGGCCGGCACCAACACCGCGGCCTCGACATCGGGGGCGGCCGCCGACCAGGTCAGCTCCCGAACCGCAAGCCGGAACCGATCAGTGGCAGCCAAAACCACGGACTGGCCGGAGATTTCGACGCGAATCCCGGTCAGCATCGGCAACGTATCATCACGGCCGGCCGCGACCGCGACCTGACCGATCGCCTCGGCGAAGACATCGGACGGCAGCGCGCCGGTCTCCTCGGGCAGCGACGGCAGGGTCGGGTAGTCCTCGACCGCCATCGTCGGCAACGAGAACTTCGCGCTTCCGCAGGCCAGCGACACCCTGGTGCCCTCGACCTGGACGTCGACAGGCTTGTTCGGCAGTGCCTTGGTGATGTCGGACAACAGTCGACCTGACACCAAAGCGGTTCCCGGAGAGGCGATTTCAGCGGCCAGTCGCACTTCGGCGGACACCTCGTAGTCGAATCCGGAGATTGTCAGGCCGTCATCCGAGCCGGTCAACAGCACACCGGCCAGCACCGGCACGGTGGGTCTGGTCGGCAGGGTCCGCGCTACCCACGCCACCGCGTCAGCGAAGTCGTCCCGCACCAGGCGGAACTTCAAGTCGGTCAGGCCGACTGTGGTCGTCGCCACGTCCATTGCGTCCCTTCATCACCCCGAACAGCAAGCCCAACGTCAGCGGCTCCACCCCAGATGAGGCGCGGTATTCCCCGCCGACGGACGCCCGTGCCCGTAATCCGTTCCGACGACCGAAACGGCAGTCGAACCACAACCGTAGAGCGTCGGAGGCCATCTTGAAAGCTAATCAGAATCAGCGACACTCGGCGCTTTCCCGGGTCGAGACCGGGGTGTGGAACGGCCTGTCCCCAGCGCCGTTTTCTAAAGAAGAAACTAGTAGATATTTCAATAACAGTAATAGGGCCTGTGCAAGTTGGGGACAGCATGGCGTCTGCCCTGCTGGGGGAGCCCACCGGGTTGTGCATGACACGCGGCCGGGTTGTGTGGTTCGTGGGTAGCGGTTGGGGATCGGTCGCGGTTGTGCACCGAGCCCGTGATTGGTGCGAGTGTGTGAGCAGTTTGCGCACAGCGGTATCCACAGCTGATCCTGTGACAGGTGTTGTGGCCGAGGTAGAAGTTTTTTGAGATTACGCCCGAATATCAGCGCTTGGAGCGCTGGCGAATCCGCGTCGTGAGCTCTTTGACGTGATCGAAGATCTCGCGGCGCTCGGCCATCTCGGAGAGGATCTTCTTCTGCGCGTACATCACCGTGGTGTGGTCGCGGCCGAATGCCTGCCCGATCTTGGGCAGCGACAGGTCCGTCAGTTCGCGGCATAGATACATGGCGATCTGGCGCGACTGGGCCAGGGCCCGGGTCTTGCCGGGGCCACGTAGTTCCTCGACGGTGGTATCGAAGTACTCCGCGGTGGCCGCCATGATCGTCGCCGCACTGATCTGCATGGTGCTGGCATCGGCGATCAGATCGCGCAACACGATCTCGGCCAGAGCCTTGTCGATCGGCGCCTTGTTCAGCGAGGCGAACGCGGTGACCCGGATCAGCGCGCCTTCCAGCTCGCGGATGTTGCGTTCGATGCTGCTGGCGATCAGCTCGAGCACGTCGTCGGGCACCGCCAGCCGCTCCATCTGCGCTTTCTTACGCAAGATGGCGATGCGGGTTTCCAGCTCCGGGGGCTGCACATCGGTGATCAAGCCCCACTCGAACCGCGTCCTGAGCCGGTCTTCCAGGGTGGCCAGCTGTTTGGGCGGCCGGTCCGACGAGATGACGATCTGCTTGTTGGCGTTATGCAGGGTGTTGAAGGTGTGGAAGAACTCCTCCTGGATGCCTTCCTTGCCCTCGATGAACTGAATGTCATCCACCAGCAGGACGTCGACGTCGCGGTAACTGCGTTTGAAGGCGACCTTGCGGTCGTCGCGCAGGGAGTTGATGAAGTCGTTGG
>NZ_DASXHW010000456.1:0-2139 GCF_036488105.1 Mycobacterium sp.
ACCGTGTCATCGCCCTTGCGCGACAACGTCCCAACGCTGTGATGGTGTACCGACTCCAACGTTTCGGTGACGGCGTGCGTCAGGGTTGGGTGCGGGCTGATTTCGATGAACGTGGCGTTTTGCTCGGCGGCGACGCTTATGGCCTGGTGCAGCCGCACCGGCTGACGCACGTTGGCAACCCAGTAGTCGGCGTCCAGGACCGGCGTCTCGGCCTCGTCGGCGATGGTCGAGATAAACCGAATCGTCGGCGGCTTGGGCATCAGATCGGCCAGCGCCGAACGCAATTCGGGCAGGATGGGATCCATCAGCGCGGTGTGCGAGGCGACTTCCATGTTCACCCGCCGCGCGAACCGCTCCTGTGCGCTCACCGCATTGATCGCCGCGTCGACCTGTGCCACCGAGCCGGCGATCACGGTTTGCCGCGGCGACAGGAAGCCGGCCAGGCTCACCTCGGGGTAGTCGGCGAGCAGTTTTTCCGCAGCGTCGGCGTCCATCTCCAGCAGACCGACCGCGCCTTGGCCGGCCAGCTTCGACATCAGCCGCGAACGGGTCCCGATGACCCGCAGGCCCTCGCCGGGGGTCAGCGCCCCGGCCACCACGGCCGCGGTCACCTCTCCCATCGAATGTCCAATCACGGCATCGGGTTCCACACCGTATGAACGCCACAACGCGGTCAACGCCAACTGCAGGCCCATCAGCACCGGCTGGACGCGGGCGTCCCCGGTCACCCGCTGGCCCTCGGTCAGCACTTGCTGCAGGGAGTACCTCATGTGCTCGAGGAATATCGGCTCCAGCTCGTCGACCGCGGCGGCGAACGCCGGCTCGTCGGCCAGCAACTGCCGGCCCATACCGGGCCACTGTGACCCCTGGCCGGAATACACAAAGACGGTGCCCGGTTTGCACAACCCTTCGTGCGGACCGACCAGGCCGATCGCCGACTGGCCGGCCGCCAATGCCTGCAGCCCGGCCACGGCGTGGGCGCGATCGCGTGCGGACACCGTGGCGAAGGTCTTGTGGTGGGTCCGATGGTGGTTGAGCGTGTGGGCGACATCGGTCAATGGCACCGCGGCGCCCTCGCCGATCATCCAGTCGGCCAGGGCCTGCGCCGTCGATGCGATCCGGGCTTGGGACTTGCCCGACACCACCAAGGTCGTGATCACCGATTCCGGTTGCGGCGCAGCAGGTTCGGGGGCCGGAGCTTGCTCGATGACGACGTGGGCGTTGGTGCCGCTGACCCCGAAGGACGACACCCCGGCCCGACGCGCGCGCCCTACGGCCGGCCAGTCCATGCCGTCGGCAGCGATGGTGAACTTCGACGCGCCTTCGACGGCGTTCGGCGTCAGTTCGGTGAAGTGCAGATGCCGCGGAATGTGACCGTGCTGCACGGTGAGAACGGTTTTGATGAAACCGGCGATGCCGGCGGCCGACTCGAGGTGACCCAGGTTGGTCTTGACCGAGCCCAGCACCAGCGGCGCCGTGCCGTGGCGCTCACCGAATACCTGATGCAGCGCACCCAATTCGATCGGATCGCCGAGAGCGGTGCCGGTGCCGTGCGCCTCGATGTAATCGATGTCCGACGGCTCCAGTCGCGCCGCCGCCAATGCCGATCGAAGCACGGCCTGCTGAGCCGGCCCACTGGGCACGGTCTGCCCGCTGCTGGGTCCGTCCTGATTGACTGCCGAGCCGCGCACCACCGCCAATACCGAATCCCCGTCGCGCACTGCATCACTGAGCCGCTTGAGCACCACCACGCCGCAGCCCTCGCTACGGACGTAACCGTCGGCGCTGGCGTCGAAAGTCTTGCATCGGCCATCCGGAGCCAACATGCCCCAGCGCGAGGTAGCAATGCTGTTTTCCGGGCTCAGCATCAGGTTGACGCCAGCCACCAGCGCCTGATCGCTTTCCCGCCGCCGCAGGCTCTGACACGCCAAATGGACTGTGACCAGCGACGACGAGCAGGCAGTGTCGAGCACGACCGCCGGGCCGTGTGCACCAAGAAAATAGGACAGGCGTCCGGCAGCAAAGTTCGCGGCGTTCCCGAACGGGACGTGCGGGTCGACCTCTTCCGGCGGCAGCCGACCGGCCAGGGTCAGGGTGTAGTCGTAGGTGGTCATCCCGACGAACACCGAAGTCTGGGTG
>NZ_DASXHW010000464.1:0-5998 GCF_036488105.1 Mycobacterium sp.
TTGTCGCCGATGTGGGCGCGCAGGTTCTGCACCAGCCCGCGAATTCCCGACACCGATTCGATGAGCTCATCGGTGATCGGGTCGTCGAGGTCGTGTTTGGCGAAGTCGTAGTTCATCAACTCCGAGAGTAGGGTCAGCGACGCCATCGGGTGCACCAGGTCGTTGAGGAAGACCTGTTCGCGTTCTTTGGCGTGATCTTCGGTCTCGCCCACGACCGCGTATGCCATCGGGCAGAGCTTAACCGACCGCGGGTCGCGGCCTGCGGCGTCGATGCGCTCTTTCTGGTCGGCGTAATGGTTGCGGGCCACTTCGATGCCCGGGTCGCCGGTGAATATCAAATCAGCCCAGCGCGAAGCGAATTCACGACCACGACCTGACGACCCGGCTTGGATCAGCACCGGCCGCCCCTGCGGGGTGCGCGGCACGGTCAGTGGCCCGCGCACCGAGAAGAATTCGCCGGCATAGTTCAGCTCGTGCACCTTGTCCGGGTCGGCGTAGATGCCGTTGACCCGGTCGTGCAGGATGGCGTCGTCTTCCCAGGTGTCCCACAAGCCGACAGTGGCTTCGAGGAATTCCTCAGCCCGGTCATAGCGGGCGTCGTGGCCCAGATGTGTTTCCAGGCCGAAGTTCTGGGCCTCGCTGTCGTTGACCGAGGTGACGATGTTCCAGGCCGCCCGGCCGCGGGACAGGTGGTCGAGCGTGGCGAACGTGCGCGCGATGTGAAACGGCGTGTAGTAGGTGGTGGAACCGGTCGCGCCCAGACCGATATGCGACGTCGCCTGCGCGAGCACGCCCAACACGATGGACAGGTCCAGCTTCACCGGCCGCGCGCCGTATTTCACGGCATCGGCGACCGAGCCGCCATAAATGCCGGGCATCGCGAGCCGATCATCGAAGAACATCAGGTCGAAGCAACCTTCTTCGAGTTGCCTGCCGATCTTGGCGTAGTACGAGGCGTCGAGGTAACCGTGCTCGGTGGCGGGGTGACGCCACGAGCCCGCGTACACCGAGGTGCTGCCGGCTTGCATGAAAGCGACGAGGGCCATCTGTCGAGAAGTCATGGTTGATGTCTAGCATCTGATATATTAGATTTCAAGTGCAAGATATCCAATAGTCCTAAGGTGACGTCATGGCCCCGAACGACGGCGTCGATATCGCCGGGACGGTGCGCGAACGCGCCGCGCGCGAGCTACGCGATCGCATTCTCACCGGTGCGCTACCAGCCGGCACCCGGCTCGACCTCGACGCGATCACCAAGGAATTCGCCACCAGCCGCACCCCCGTGCGCGAAGCACTGCTTGAGCTGTCCTACGACGGGCTGGTGCGCGTCGCGCCACGCAGCGGCATCACGGTGATCGGCATGAGCCCCGAGGACGTGCTCGACAGCTTCACGATTCTGGGCGTGCTGACCGGTCAGGCCGCCGCGTGGGCCGCCGAACGGGTCACCGACGACGGCATCGAACGCCTGCGCACGCTGGCCACCGACGTCGAGGCGCACGCCGGCGAAGGCGCGATCGTCGACGCGAATTGGAACTTTCACCGCGAGATTCACCGGGCCTCCCATTCGCGACGGCTGATGGCGCAGATTCGTCAGGCCGTGCGGGTGGTCCCCTCTAACTTCTTCGCGATGTTCCCCGAGCACGAGCACAACGCGCTGGACGAGCACGAGGCGCTGGTGTCCGCGCTCGCCGATCGAGACGCCGACAAGGCCCGTCACATCGCCGAACGCCACGTGCTGGACGCGGGTCGGTCGCTGGCCGAATGGCTGGAGCATGCGGATAGCGGCGCCACCAGAAACCAGACCAGCCACTCGGAAAAGGGATAGACACTTTCTGGAAGTGATACGCCGGCGATATCAGTGCCCCAGACGTCCGCGACTGATTTCGCATACGCCGTCTCTTTCGACGACCCGCTCATGGTTCTCTGGACTGCCGTGACCGGTGTTGCGAACGGTGCTTGACCGTCACCCCCGTCGACGCCGGATGATCGCGCGCAGCTTCTCCAACCGGGTGCCGATGTCGCGCTCGGCACCGCGCCCGGTAGGCCGATAATAGTCGACCCCGACCACCTCATCAGGTGGATACTGTTGCGGCACAACGCCATCCGGGTCGTCGTGCGAGTACTTGTAGCCCTGCGCATTGCCCAGCGCCGCGGCGCCCGAATAGTGCCCGTCGCGCAGATGCGACGGCACCAACCCTGCCTTGCCCGCTTTGATGTCGGCCATCGCGGCGCCCAGCGCCATGGTCACGGCGTTCGATTTGGGTGCGGTCGCCAGGTAAATGGTGGCGTGCGCCAGGGTCAGCTGGGCTTCGGGCAGGCCGATCAGTTGTACGGTCTGCGCGGCCGCGACCGCGGTCTGCAATGCGATCGGGTCGGCCATCCCAATGTCCTCGCTGGCCAGGATCATCAGCCGGCGCGCGATGAATCGAGGGTCCTCGCCGGCGACCAGCATCCGGGCCAGGTAGTGCAGTGCGGCGTCGACGTCCGAGCCGCGCACCGACTTGATGAAGGCGCTGATCACGTCGTAGTGCTGATCGCCGTCCCGGTCGTAGCGGACCGCGGCCTTGTCCAGCGACTGCTCGATGGTCTCGACGGTGACCTGCTCCCCCGCCTCGGCCGCCACCTCCAGCGCGGTCAGCGCGCGGCGGGCGTCGCCGGCGGCCAACCGGACCAGCAGGTCGACGGCCTCCGGCGTCACCGGGACCCGGCCGCCCAGGCCACGCGGATCGTCGATCGCGCGCTGCACGACCGCGCGGACGTCGTCGGAGGACAACGGCTGCAGTTGCAGGATCAGCGACCGCGACAGCAGCGGCGCGACGACGGAGAACGAGGGATTCTCCGTCGTCGCCGCCACCAAGAGCACCACCCGGTTCTCCACGGCACCCAGCAGCGCGTCCTGCTGGGTCTTGGAAAAGCGGTGCACCTCGTCGATGAACAGCACCGTCTGCTCACCGTGCGCGGCGGCGCGTCGCGCGGTGTCGATCACGGCGCGGACTTCCTTGACCCCGGCCGACAGCGCCGAGAGCGCCTCGAACCGGCGTCCGGTGGCCTGCGAGACCAGCGAGGCCAGTGTCGTCTTACCGCTGCCGGGCGGGCCGTAGAGGATGGCCGACGCCATACCCGAACCCTCGACCAGACGCCGCAGTGGCGAACCGGGTTGCAGCAGGTGATCCTGCCCGACCACCTCGTCGAGACTGGCCGGGCGCATCCGCACCGCCAGCGGCGCGGCGGCAGACCCACCGTGCGCGCCCTCGCCAAATTCGGCCGCGTCGGGGACGTCGAACAGACCGTCGGACACGGTGTCAGGCATACCACGTCAGCACCACACGCTGCGCGCAGTGTGAGCTCTCAGCGCCGCCGCCGAATACTTGCTAAGTTTTCGAAAGCGAACGCCCGGACAACTCCCCGACGACGAGGCAGGAGCGGCCATGAGCCAACCTCCGGAGCACCCTGGCAACCCACACGACCCGTACGGGGGAAACCCCAATCCGCGCGACTACCCACCGCCACCCGGTTACGGACCTCCGCCTGGACCGCCACCGGGGTATGGACCACCACCCCCAGGACAGCCGCAACCCGGCTACGGACCCCCTCCGGGGTATGGCGCACCCCCGCCGCCACCTCCTGGCTACGGCCCGCCTCCGCAGCCCGGCTACGGGCCTCCGCCCGGCTACCCGCCGCCACCGGGCTACCGCCCTCCTCCCGGCTATCCGGCTGCATCGGGCTACGGCCCGCCGCCCGGGGCGGGGTTCAACGTCGGTGACGCGGTGGGCTGGGCCTGGGAGCAGTTCAAGAAGAATATTGGGCCTCTGGTCCTCGCGGCGCTGATCTACGCCCTGATCGGTGTGGTGGTGCATGGCCTGGTGTTCGTCCTGCTGGGTGGCGCGACGGCCGACACCTCGGGCGTCGACAGTGATTACGGCGCGTCGTTCTCGGCGGGTCTTGACGCGGTGGGCACGCTGGTCCTGTCCGTCGTGTCGTTCGTCTTCGGAATCTTCGTGCAGGCCGCGTTCCTCTCCGGCGGGCTCGATCTCGCTGACGGCAGGCCGGTCACCGTGAGCTCGTTCTTCAAACCGCGCAATTTCGGAACGGTGGTTCTGGCCGGCGCACTGCTGAGTGTGATCAGCGCGGTCCTGGAGCTGCTGTCGCTGCCAGGTGTCCTGTTTGCGTTGCTGTCGTTCGTGTTGATCGCCGTCTTCACGTTTTTCGCGGTTTTCACGATCGCATTTGCGACCGATCGCGCGCTGGCGCCGATCGATGCTCTGAAGGCCAGCTTCGACACAGTCCGGGCGCATATCGGCGAGACGCTGTTGTCTTTGCTGGTGCAGGGTCTGCTGGTGGTAGCGGGTTTCTTCGCCTGCCTGGTTGGCATCCTCGTGACCGGCCCGATTGCCCTGCTGGTCCTGGTGTACACCTACCGGCGGCTCTCCGGAGGACCGATCGCGGCGCCGGCTCCCTAGGTCGTCACGGCCGGGTGACGAAGTCGATCAACTCCTCCACCCGGCCGATCAGCGCCGCGTCGAGGTCGGTCCAGTCCCGCACCCGGCCACGGATGTGCCGCCACGCCGCGGCGATGTCGGCCTGATCGGCGTGCGGCCAGCCCAGGGCGTCGCAGATCCCGTGTTTCCATTCCGTCCCGCGAGGGATGACCGGCCACTCCGACAGACCCAGCCGGGCCGGTTTGACGGCCTGCCAGATGTCGACGAACGGATGGCCGACGACCAGGGTGTCCACGCCGCCCGGGCCGCGGTGTACCGCTTCGGCCAGCCGTGATTCCTTGGAACCGGGTACCAGGTGGTCGACGAGCACGCCCAGCCGCCGTTGCGGGCCGGGGCGGAACTCTTCGACGACGCCGACCAGGTCGTCGACGCCACCGAGGTATTCGACCACAACTCCCTCGATTCGCAGATCGTCGCCCCACACCTGCTCGACGAGCTCGGCGTCGTGGCGGCCCTCCACGTAGATCCGGCCGGTCCGGGCGACCCGGGCGCGTGCTCCGGTCACCGCCACCGAGCCCGACGCCGTGCGCGCAGGTGCCTTGGCGGTCGGACGTCGCGGCGCGGTCAGGATCACCGGTTTGCCGTCGACGAGATATCCCGGGCCGACCGGGAACGACTTCGGACGGCCCTGCCGGTCCTCGAGCTCCATCCGGTCGTATTCGACGCGCACCACTGCACCGACATAGCCCGTCAGCGCGTCCTCGACAACCATGCCGAGTTCTATTGCCAATTCAGCTGACCGGACCCTGCGCGAGTTGTGCGGGTCGCGTGCCAGAACGTCCGAGCCGTAGCGATCGTCCACCCGAGCGATCCTAGGAACGAAGGCAGCGAAAACCCGGTCACGCCACGCGGGATGGGGTTCGCCGTGCTGCGACCTGGTGGCCGTCGTGATGAGATGGGCGGTTATGACCATCAAAGTGGCGCTGGAGCACCGCACCAGCTACACCTTTGATCGGCCCGTCCGGGTGTTCCCGCATGTCGTCCGGCTCCGGCCGGCGCCCCACTCGCGTACCGCGATCGAGGCCTACTCGCTGCGAGTCGAGCCGGCCGACCACTTCATCAACTGGCAGCAGGACGCGGTGGGTAACTTCGTCTACCGGCTGACGTTCCCGAATCCGATGAGCCAACTGACCATTACGGTCGGGCTGATCGCCGACCTCAAAGTGATCAACCCTTTCGACTTCTTCATCGAGGACTGGGCAGAAACGTGGCCGTCCGGCGGGTTCACCTACCCCGCGCCGTTGGCCGAGGACCTCAAGCCGTATCTGCGGCCGGTCGACGAGCACGGTCCCGGATCAGGTCCCGGCGAGCTGGTGCAGGCCTGGGTGAGCACCTTCGCGATGGCGCCGGGCACCCGGACGATCAACTATCTGGTCGAGCTCAATAGGCGGGTCAACAGCGACCTCGGCTACAGCCTGCGCATGGAACATGGCGTGCAGACACCGGATTTCACGCTGCGAACCGGGGTCGGCTCGTGTCGCGACTTCGCCTGGCTACTG
>NZ_DASXHW010000539.1:0-2518 GCF_036488105.1 Mycobacterium sp.
CAAGCCTGGGTGGACATTCCGCCGCCAGTACAGGCTCCAAGCTGTCAACGCAATCACAAGCGATAGCAAATGACAAATTTGCAGTCAAATGGACATAAATCATGTCAACGACAACGCCCATAAAACATATATTAGTTAGCAGTAACTAATATACGAAAAGTCTACGAAATATTAAATTATTTCCTAATTCTGCCGGCAGATCACGTTACTTCACGTGAAGGTCGCGGCGCGTAAGTCGCGGCAAGTGTGACGTGACGTGACAAACTACCACGTCAAAACTTCCACTATGCCACCGAGGAAACTCCCGCAGTGGACTTACAAGAAGCCACCGGACAAGGCGCCCGCGCCTAACGACGCGAGCGGGCAACGCACAGTTGCCCAGGGCCCCGCCGGTCCCACGACAACAACGCCATCAGTGCAAGCTGATAGGCGCCCACCACCAGAGCCAGTAGTGCAAACTACTGGCAATACTTCGACGATGCCGGTAGGTCAAACTACTGGCAACGTCCCAGCGATGAAGGCAACTTCATCAACAACAAAGAAGAAGCCCAAGTCGAAAGGCAAGGGCAAACGACGCGCCACGTCGGATGAGCCTTACGACCCCGACGGCGATGCTTGGTGGCCCGATTACTCGGAGGACGTCACGTATGACGACGAATTCACCACCCTCACCCACGACGACGCGCTCATAGCGCAACTGATCACTGCAGCGGTGCTCCCTGAGAGCGACGCCGCGGAGACGGCGCAGAGCAGCGTCGACGCAACCACCACCACCGCCAGCGCCCCACCCACCAGCCTTCTCCAACCCCCTCAGCGCGACGACACGTCGTCCAGCGCGTCATCACGAGGCTCGAAACGCCCTCGCAACGATTCACCACCACCGCGACGGAAACACCGCCGCGAATCACATCGCGGACGATCGGGTCTCGCACACCCACATTCTCCCGTCCGCCCATACCGCCAACCCCCACCACGATCGCGCTCGCCACCCAACGAACGCCTTCGGCAACCCCCACCACGATCGCGCTCGCCACCCAACGAACGCATTCGGCAACTGGAGCGCGAGCTCCAGGTAGCCCAAGACCGCCTCGCGAGCGAATACCGCGCAGGCATAGCAGAAGGCCGCGCACTCGGCTTCGAGGACGCCGTGCGCGCCGCCGGCTACGTCCAGCGGTTCAAAGGACCGCCCACCATCCACGAGCCACCACGTGGCCGCGACCACTCACCACGGTCGTACGGAGAGTACGACCGCGACAACACATTCGGCCGCGACATGCGCCAGGCCATGGACGAAAGCCGCCGGACGTCGCGGTACGGCCAATCGTACAGCGACAACGACAACGTCGCAGGCCCGTCGCGAGCATCACCCTCCCGCCAGCGGTCGCCACAACCGCGACGTCGCGACGAATCGCCACCACGACGTCGACAGACGCCGCCGCGCCGACGGCCCTCACCACCGCCACGGCGACGATCGCCGGAACGACGACGCCCCACGTCGCCGCCACCACAAACCCGGGCTGCACAAGCCCCGAAAACCGAGGCGGCCGCGCCAACGGCACCACGTCGCCTCGAACTCGTCGTTCGAGCGCCGATGTCGTCAGACTGGACGGATTCACAATCCGTCCAGTTCCCGAACGCCGCCACCATCCCTCTCCCGCTCGAGCGCTCAGCCGCTCGCGATAAACGAGATGTCACAATCTCGTGCGTGAACGTGCCGCTAAAGGCGGAGGACGCGACGTCCTACCTCGAGCTCTGGTCCACATTCGCCATGGGCCTAACCATGCCAGACGCATTCACGCGTCTATTCCAGGCTCGAGGACGCGACCTCGACGTCACCAACATGCGGCGCGCGGGCATGGGATACATACTCGTGCGACGCATCGCAGTCGCGAATGAGGGCTACCTGTCGAAGTACGCCCTCCGCGCATTCCTCATCGTACTGGCCGCCTACCAGCGCTTCCGACCACTCGTCACGGGCCTGTGGGCAGCCATGCTCAGCGGCACGCCACAGCGGCCACTCGACAACTGGGCTGAAGCACGTCGCTTCGCCCAACACGAATCAAGCCGAAGCCCGAACTTCGGCATCACCTTCAACCCCCCGGCGAGCGAAAGTGAGCCGTGGTCTATACGCACGCAATGGCGCGAGGACGACTTCATGCGCCTGCTCGTCGCGATACGACCATCCGAGACGTCGCTGGTACACATCCTGTACTACGCGGACGCCTTCGTACGCTCCCGCCCCGCCAATGCTCCCTCTGCCGGCTGCACGCTGACCGGCTATACGCGCGACGACATGTTCAGCGCACCGTTCATCTCGGCGTCGCGTCAAAACGACGCATTCGTCACCGCCCCCGCCTCATCCGCCCCTGGACCCTCGTCAATGAGCGGTCCAACACCGATGGACGTCGACAACGACGTCAACAAGACACCGACCGCGCGTCGCACAACGCACGCGCGTTCATCGGCATCGCCCCCGCCCCCATCACCTCCACCATCATCAAAATGACACGGCAACCGC
>NZ_DASXHW010000026.1:0-6438 GCF_036488105.1 Mycobacterium sp.
CGCCGCGAAATGGGAACTCGACGCGATCGATCGGTCCGACGAAGGTCTGGCCGACTATTCGGGCCCTGTGGTGTCCGACTTCGACTTCAGCGCGTACTCGCATTCGGCGCTGGTGCGCATGGCCGACGAGGTTTGTTTGCAGATGCACCTGTTGTATCTGTCCTTTGCGATCGCGGTCCGAGCGCGGGCCGGGTCGGACGTCAAGCTGGCTGACTCGATATGCACTCGCGGTCTGATCGGCGTCGCCGGTCTCGGCGCAGAACGGATCCATCGAGCACTGTCTCTTCCAGGTGGAATCGCTGGTGTGTTAAAGGTTTTCGAGTTGCACCCGTTGCTCAATCCGGTGGGCTACGTCAACGCCGAGGCGCACGATCAATTGCACGTATACCCGTCGCCGGCCCACGACGACGCCGCGTGGATCTCGCTGTGCTCGCCGGAGTCGGTCCAGCCGTTGCAGGCGATCGCCACCGCTGTCGACCCGCACATCGAAGTCCGCGTCACCGGAACAGGTACCGACTGGATCGCTGAACTCTCCGAGAGTGACACTGCCGCAACGGAGCTGTCTGAGGTCGCGGTCGCCAAAGTCAGCGGTGGGGCGACGTTCGAGTTCCAGCCGCGCCGATCGCTGCCATTGACCGTGGTGTGACGCTTCTCGATCTGTCAAGCCGCCGGCGGTATCACTTCGGTGACGCAACCGCATCGACCGGGTACCGATGATGTTGTGCCCGACCGTCGTAGCGTGAGCCGCCGTTATCGTTGACGCTGGCCACCGAACGCTATCGACGAAAGTATTCGCTTTATGTATGACCCGTTGGGGTTATCGATCGGGACCACAAACTTAGTCGCGGTCCGCAGCGGGACGCCACCCGTCTCGCGTCGCGCTGTGCTGACCCTTTTCCCAGATCGCGCACCGGAACTCGGTGTGCCCGTGGAAAATCCGGACTCAGCCGACACCGGCACACTGATGGCCGGCTTTGTCGAGCGAGTCGGTGGGTCGCACGTTCTCAAATCCGCTGACGGTTCCACGCATGACCCGGCGCTGTTGCTGGTCGAGGCGCTGGATGTGTTGACCAGCGCGACTGGTGGCAAAGCGTCCACATCGAATATCACGATGGCCGTTCCCGCGCACTGGGGACAGAATGCGACGCAGGGCCTGCAGGACGCCCTGATCACCCACGCCGACTTTGTTCATGGCGGTATCGCGCCCCGGCTGGTGCCGGACTCCGTTGCCGCGCTGACGGCGTTGAACTCTGATTCACGATTGCCTTCCAAAGGCATTGTCGCGCTGCTCGATTTCGGTGGCGGCGGCACCAGCATCACTCTGGCCGACGCGGCTTCGGACTTCACACCTATTGCCGACACGTTGCGTTTCCCGGAGTTCTCCGGTGACCTCATCGACCAGGCGCTGATGGTGCACGCGCTGGACAGCACGGGTCACAGCAGCGGCGCCGATCCGGCCAGCACCGCCGTCGTCGGCCAGTTCGCCAGTCTGCGCGAGGAGTGCCGTCTGGCCAAAGAGCGGCTGTCCACCGAGAAGTCGACCGATCTGGTTATCGATCTGCCGGGCAAGCGCACCCGCCTCGAGGTGAGCCGAGCGGAGCTGGACGCCCTGGTCGAGGAACGTCTCGACGGTCTGCTCTCCGCGTTCGATGACCTGTTGCGCCGCAACAGGGTTCGTGGCAAGGATCTCGCGGCGGTGGCGATGGCGGGCGGAGGTGCGAAGATTCCGGTTGTCGCCCAGCGTCTTTCGTCGCACAGCAAAGCCTCGGTGGTGACCGCCGTGCAGCCGGCCTTCGCGACGGCGGTCGGCGCGGTGATGCTCTCCGGCAAGCAGCCGATCGAGCAACAAGACAGGCAGCGCGAAGAAACGACGATGGCCGCGCTGGTCGGTGCGTCGACCGGCAGCTTTGCAACGTCGACCAGCGGACTTGCCACCACCGGTCGCTTCCTGGCTCCCACTGACGCGCTCGGAACCGCCACCGGCACATTCGGCATCCCCACGGCCGGTGCACTCTTCGACGACCCGTCGGAAAGACTGACCGAATTGGCCTGGTCGCAGGCCGACGATTCCGGCGAAGAGCCGGTGCTCTACACCGGCGAGCCTTACGACACCGACGACAACCGGGCCACCCCGTCGCAGCTGATGCAACTGCCGAAGGCCGAGCCGTTCGACATGGTTCCCCGCGGAACTCGTCTGCCGCAGCTGTTTCTGGGGCTCGCCGCGCTGGTGTCGATGATCGCGATCGGCGGCGTGGCGTTCACCTTGACCAGCAGCAGCAACCGCGCGCCCACACTGCCGAGCAGCACCACGACGGCGCCCCCGCCGCCACTGAGCTCGCAGCTTCCGTCGCCGAGCCCGTTGCCACCACCTCCGCCGAGCGCGCAGCCGTCGCCGATCGTCGTCCCGCCACCGACCAGCTTGGCGCCTCCGCCGCCTCCGCCTCCGTCGCCGATCGAGACGTACGTGCCCCCGCCGCCGCCACCCCCGCCGCCGGTGACGACGAGGGCGCAGGTGACCACCACTGTGCCGCAGCCGACGACCACGACGCCGCAGGCGACCACCAGCACCACGCCGAGTACGACGCCACCGCCACCGCCACCGCCGCCCAGCACGTCCACGGCCCCGGCGATGACGACGACATATCTGAACCTGCCGTTCGTGCCGGTGCCGATACCGGTTCAGGTGCCCGAAGGTCAGGGCGGGGCGAACCAGCAACCACAAAACCCGTATCAACAGCAGAACCCCTATCAGCAGAGCCCCTACCAGCAGAATCCGTACCAGCAGAGCCCGTATATGCCGCAGAATCCCTACTCGAGCCCGGGGTACGGCTACTGAAGCGTCGCGGTCGTTCCGCTCGTCGCGACTAGGGAGTTAATCCGCGGAGCGGACTCAGCTGCCTATCGTCAGCTCGCCCAGTCGACAGGGCTGCATTCGGACACCTGACGAGTAGGGTGGCACTGCCGGATCGGCGGGGGTAATGTCGCATCTTCCGGAGGCGGCGAAAGTCGTCGAGAGCCCGCGTCGTTCGCGGTTGCGCCTAGACCGCAATAGCAAAGGACTCTGGAGGACCAGTGGACATCGTACTTGGTGTGTCGATGGCACCAACGACGGTCCGCATGGTGCTGTTAGAAGGTGAAAACGCCGACGGTGTCACCGTCGAGGAAGACAACTTCGAAGTCGTGGCCGCGGACGGCGCGGCAACCTCGGAGGCACCTGAGCGGGTGATCGCCGCGATCCTCGGGACCCGGGAAGGCGCCGCTGAAGGGGGCTACCGGTTGATGTCGACCGGGGTGACCTGGACCGAGCCGACCGAGGTGGGTGCGCTACGCGACGCGCCGGCCTTCCGCGAGATGCGAAACGTCATGCTGGTCTCACCGCTGCTCGCGGCGGCCGCGCTGGCCCAGACGGTCGGCGATGCGATGGATTACGAGTACACCGCGCTGCTGTTTGTCGAGCCCGAAAGCGCTATCTTGGCCGTGGTCGCGACCACCGACGGTTCGATCGTCGATCTGCACCGACGCAGGGTGCACTGCGCTCGGCGCAGCGAGGCAGCCACCGAGTTGGCGGCGATGGTCACCGCCCTCGACGGGCTGGAGTCGAGGCCGGACGGCGTGTTCATCGTCGGTTGCGGTGTCGACATTGTCCCCCTCAAGCCACAGTTGGACGTGAGGGTCTCGATTCCGGTGAGCGCACCCGAGGAACCGGACATGGCGCTCGCTCGTGGAGCGGCGCTCGCGTCGGCAAACGCGCCGTTGTTCGCATCGTCGACCGCTGCGCTGGCCTACGCGCAAGATCCGGGTACCGGTGAGGTGAACCCGAACGCGCTCGCTCCGTGGTATCTCGACGTTTCCGCCAATGCCCGGTTGGGTGACAGCCCCCTCGCCTACAGCGCCTTCGCGGAGGAGGAAGCCGGTGAGGGCCTCCGCGGGCACCGGCCGTTCCTGCTGGCGAGCAGTGGGGCGGCGGCGGCAATCCTCATCGGCATTGTGGCACTGGCGATTTCGCTGGTAACCGACGTCGGCCAGCGAACCAGCCACCGCACAAACGTCATCCCCACGAAGCAGGTGCCGGCACCGCCGAGCGCGCACGCACCTGCGGTGGCCGCGCCGGGCTCATCCGCGCCGCCGGCAGCAACACCGCCATCGGCCGCACCGTCTCCACCGCCGGCGCAGGCGATCAGGGCGCCGACTCCGGTGCTGCACCAGTTGCCGCAAGGGCCTGTGACCCCGAACCCGGTCTATCGGGCGCCGAGTCGGCAAGCACCGGTCTACGTGCCGCCTCCCGCAGCACAAGAGGCGCCACCGCCGGCCGCGCCGCCTCCGCCGCCGCCGGCCGCGCCTCCGCCCGCTCCTGAGCAGCCGCGGTTGCCGCCGATGGTGATGTACCTCCATCTGCCGTTTGTCACTGTCCCGATTCCGATCAACCCGCCGCCGCCCCCGCCGCCGGGGCCGTAGCAGTCGGCGGCTAAAACCGGGGTACCGCTACTTGGCGTGGCGCGAGCGACCCGAAATGCGCACACTGGGTGTATCGGTGTGAGCTGCCAGGAGGCCGCAATGGACGACAATGGTCGGTTCGGATTCGATCCGGAAGACTTCGAGCATGTGATCCGCGACGCGACCGAGGGACTTCGCGACGCATTTGAGGGAGTCGGCCGGTTCTTCGCCGTGCCCGGTGACCGTTCAGGCTGGTCGTCGCTTTTCGGGGATCTGGCGCAGCGCACCCGGTCCAGGCCGGAGACCACCGGCGAAGCCGGCGACGGCGTCTGGGCGATCTACACCATGAGCGCCGACGGCGACGCCCGCGTCGAGGAGGTCTACGCCACCGAACTCGATGCCCTGCGCGCCAACCGGAACAACACTGACGCGAGCCGCAAGGTCCGATTCCTCCCGTACGGCATTGCCGTCAGCGTCCTGGACGATCCGGACGAGTCACCCTAAACCGGCGCGACCGGCAAGCCGCGACATTGGTCGCGCGGGGAATACTGCGACGGGTTCGCGGGTACAAGGCCACAATGCTGACCATGTGCCTACGCCCTATCGGCCGTTATCTCATCGCAGCGGTGGTAACTCTTGGCGCGCTGCTGAGCGTCCCCATGCCGATCACGTCTGCGCAACCATGCCCGGACGTCGAAGCTGTATTCGCCCGCGGCACCGGTGAGCCACCCGGTGTCGGCGGGATCGGAGAGCCATTCGTCGAGGAGTTGCGTGGGGCAGTAGGTGCCAAGTCGCTCGACGTGTACCCGGTCAACTACGAAGCCAGCAGCAATTTCTCCGACCGCATCGAGTTCGCCCAAAGCGTCGTCGACGGGATCAGAGACGCCGGCAGTCATATCGAGGCCACCGCGGCGAATTGCCCCAAGACCAGGATCGTGCTCGGCGGATATTCTCAGGGTGCGGCCGTGGCCGGTTTCGTCACTTCGGCGTCCGTACCCGCCGGGGTGCCGGCCGAGTACAGGCCATTCTTGCCCAAGCCGCTGCCGCCGGAGATTGCCAACCACGTCGCCGCGGTCACGCTCTTCGGGAAACCGTCGACGCAGTGGCTGCAGAATTATGGCGCGCCGTCGATCACCATCGGTCCGCTGTACGCACCCAAGACCATCGAGTTGTGCGCTGATGGCGACACAATCTGCAACGGTGATCCCGGCGGGGCGCCGAGTTTCGCGCACACCACTTACCCGGTGAACGGTATGACGGCTCAAGCCGCGGGTTACGCGGCCAGCCACCTGTAGCAGTCAGTCGGGCTGGTTAGCCATGATCGTGGCGAACAACTCGGCCATCTCGCCGGCGGGCTCACCGGGCACGGAGTAGCCATCCTCGTCGCGGATCTCGTCGAGGTGGTCACGCACCTGCTCCATGGACAGCGCGGGGCTGTAGAAGCCTTTCGTTCTGCCGATGAAGAACCGGGCGACGTGTCCGGCGCCGACGGTGTAGATCTCACCGGACACCGGGCAATCCCGGTGCGTCAGGAACGCGGCCACCGGGGCCACCAGCGCCGGATCGAGCTTCTGAAGGTATTGCGTCACAAGATCATCCAGCACGGCCTGAGCTGACGGGTCGTCCGGCCGGCTGGCTGTCTCGACCGAATGCGCCAGCATCCGGGTGTAGGCGATCGGCGCGACCGCGTTGACTTTGATGCCGTGGTCGGCCCCCTCGGCGGCCAAGACTCGGGTCAAGCCGACCAACCCGGTCTTCGCCGCACCGTAATTGCTCATCCGTTCGGCGCCAAGGAGTCCCGCAGCCGAGCAGGTGTTGAGGATTCGCCCGTAGCGCTGCTCGCGCATGATCTTCCACGCAGGCCTCGTCACGTAGAACGCACCCTTGAGATGTACATCTATCAGCGGGTCCAGCCGATCGGCGGTGATGTCCTCGAACGGCGCATCGCGCACGATGCCGGCATTGTTGATCACGATATCGACGCGCCCCCAGGCTCGCAGCGCC
>NZ_DASXHW010000057.1:0-1649 GCF_036488105.1 Mycobacterium sp.
CGCGCCCGCCGGCGGTGATCCACGCGCCGCCACCCGATCAACCACCGCCCGCCGATGACAATGGCGATGACGACGACGGACCAGGCCCAGCCCATCCCGACGGCGGCCCGCACTAGAGCGTGATTTGATTAGGCTGAATCAGATCAGGCTCTAGATTCTTTGATTGCCGCGCAATTTGCGGGTGAACCGCTTACACTTCACCCGATTGCGCTTTAACGGCGGTATCTGAACCGGCGTTACCTGCTCCGTTTTTACCACCCGAACCCGACACCGACATTGGCGGTGGCTTGGCCGCTGCTGTAGGCGCCGCCCACCGACAGGTTCACATCGTGCGAAACGCTGCGCACATAACCCAGCGCTACACCTTCTTCTCCGCTATAGGAGCTTAGCGACATCGCCAGACGATTGTCCGCGTCGATCCCACCCGCACTGAGCGCCACGCCGGCCATGGCAGAGTTCATCGCGCCGACCTTGTCCATGCGCCCACCAAGCGTGTGGTTCAGGGACTTTATCTGCGCATCGGTATAATCATTCGCACTGGAGAGCGTGCTGGCAAGGCCGGCATTGAGCTGACCGACATTGACGGCATCGGTGCTGGCGGTGCCGGCAGCGACATTGGTGATGCGCCGTTCGTTGCCCGCCGAGCCCACCGAGACGGTGTTGGCCTGATTGGCGATCGAGCCTGCTCCCAGCGCAACAGAGTTGTTCGCACTGGCCGTGCTGTTGGCGCCGAGCGCCACCGAGTTGTTACCCGAGGCCACCGCATTGTTGCCGACCGCCGTTGCCGGATCGGCCACCGCTCTGGCGCCATCGCCGATGGCGACCGAGCCGTTATGGGAAGCATAGGCGCCATTGCCGATGGCGGTGGTGTGTGCGCCATTGGTGGTAGCGTTGCCCACCGTGGTGGAGGTGTTCGAACTTTGCACCGAACTCTGCGTTGTGCTCTGCGCACTGGCCTGTGCCGGTGTGCCAAACGAGCTGTAAAGGCTGGAGAGCTGGTTGATCTGTGCATCGGCCTCAGAAATGCTGGTGCTCAAAGCGGTCGTGGCCGAAGTCAGCTGGCTCATATTGACCGCATCGGTGCTGTTCACCCCATTGGCGACATTGACGATGCGCCGCTCGCTGCCCACCGCACCCACCGAGACGGTGTTGGCGACATTGGCGATGGAGCCATAGCCGATCGCCACCGCACCCGTCGCCGAGGCGTTGGCGTGATAGCCGATCGAGACCGCGTGGTTACCGGTGGCAAGCCCGCCATAGCCGAAGGCGGTGCTGAGCGTGCCCGAAGCGACGGCGCCGCTGCCCAGGGCCAGAGAATCCGTGCCGCTAGCCGAGCTGTTGTAACCCAAGGCCACGCTGTTGGCGCCGCTCGCTTGGCCGTTGTAGCCGAAGGCCGAGCTGTTGCCGCCGGTCGCGCTCGCGCCATAACCCAGCGCCATGTCGTATCGACCGGTGCCGCCATCCACGCCGGCAACGGCCGAGCGGCCAAGGGAAATGTCGCCGTAATTGTATCCGGTCGCGGCATTGCCGCTGGCCACCGAGAAGCTGCCGAGCGCTTTGGCATTGCGGCCGCTGGCCAGGCTGTAGCCGCCGGTCGCTTGCGCCCCATAACCCAGCGCTGTGTCGTAGGTCTGGTTGCCTGAACTCAC
>NZ_DASXHW010000108.1:0-5577 GCF_036488105.1 Mycobacterium sp.
CCGGCGCGTAGTCGATCATCGTCGGCGTGAGCACCTCGAGCATCGAATAAGGACCCGGTTCGGCGAGGCGGCGGCCCACTACCTCTTCGCCGACAACCGCGCGAAGCATTGCCGGACCACCTAATCCGCCGACTTCGACCGGCCAGCCGTATCGCATCCAATCGGCGTCGTAGAGCGCCCGGCAAACGCGGGCGTACTGCTGCATATGACCCTGCAACGAGTGGCCCGGCCCCGGCGTCAAATCATTGTCGTCGAGCCAGGCCCGAAGATCCGAGCGGAACTGTTCGACCTTCATGCAGGGTTGGCGCTCGGTCGCCCGATCGCGTGCGGGCGTCCCGAGTCGTGTGTGCCGCTGCGCCGAATGAACGTCATGGCGCGGGTTTTCAGCCGCCACCCGTCGGCGGTCCGCACGTAGTTGTCCTTGTAATAACCGATCCGCATGTCGTGGGTGGCGTGGTCGATGAAGCACAGCGGTTGGGTTCCGGTCGAGGTGTCGCCGTCGAGATCGATCACCGGGGTAGCGGTCATGAACAAGCCTTTGGGGGCAGCGTCCACCAGCACCGGAAACCGGTCCAGCGAATATGTTTCGCCGAACGCGCTGTACGTACCGTCCGGGGTGAAGACCGCGACCAAGCCGTCGATGTCTTCCTGCGTGATCGTGACCGCGTAGCGAGCCAGCAGTTGCTGGATCTCGACGAGGTCCTCAATTCGCTTGGACATAAACCTTGCCGCCTTTCATCACGAAGCCCACATTCTGGGTTACGCCGATGTCGGACAATGGATCCCCCGGCACGGCGATGATATCGGCAACCTGGCCCTCGGCCAGCCTGCCTCGGTCGGTCACATTGATCAGATCGGCGGCGACCACGGTGGCGGCCCGCAGCACCGCCAACGGCGGCAGCCCCCAGTCGACCAGCGTGACAAGCTCGTCAGCGTTCTTGCCGTGCGGAATGGCTGGAGCGTCGGTTCCGACCGCGATCTTCACGCCGGCTTCGTAGGCGGCCAGGATCGAGGTCCGCGACTTCGGGAACATCTCTGCGGCCTTGGCCTGAAGCTCAGGCGGGGCATGCGAGACGTCCATTCCCTCAGCCAGCCGCCGCGTCGACACCAGGAAGGTGCCGCGCTCGACCATCAGCGCGATCGCCTCGTCGTCGATCAGGAACCCGTGCTCGATGCAGTCGATACCGGCCTCGACGGCGTGTTTGACGGCTTCGGCGCCATGCGTGTGCGCGGCGACCCGCATTCCACGGCGATGCGCCTCGTCGACGATCGCGCGCAGCTCCTCATCCGAATAGTGCTGTGCACCAGGCGGTCCCGTCAACGACATCACGCCGCCGGAACAGCAGACCTTGATCAGCTCGGCGCCGTGTTTGATCTGGTAGCGCACCGCCTTACGGATCTCGTCGACCCCGTTGGCGATGCCCTCCTCGACCGTCAACTCCAGAACGTGCGGCGCGAACGCGGCGAACATCGTCGGGTCCAGATGCCCACCTGTCGGCGTGATCGCGTGCCCGGCGGGAACTACTCGCGGCCCGTCGATCCAGCCCGCGTCGATGGCCTTGCCGAGCGCGACGTCGAGCAGATAACCACCGGTCTTGACGAACAGACCGAGGTTGCGCACGGTGGTGAATCCGGCCCGCAGCGTTCGGCGGGCGTTGCCCACGGCGCGCAACATCCGGGTCGGTGGATCATCCTGCACCGCGGACAGCCCGGGTTTCTCCCCACGCCCGCCCATCAAAAGGTTGACTTCCATGTCCATCAACCCGGGCAGCAACACCGAGTCGCCAAGATCGATGATGTCACCTTCGGGTTTGCCGCCTACCCCGACGATGCGGTCCCCGTCGATGCGCAGGATGCCGGGCGAGACGATCTCGCCGGCATCGACGTCGAGTAGCCCGGCAGCCTTGAGGGTGAGCACCGTCTAGATCACCGGTTCCCGGATCAGCTCCACCCACGCCGCCCCGCTGTCGGGGACCCTGGGCTGCTTCCACGCCTCGATAGGGAATGACACCATGACCAGCGACTGCATCAGATGCATCAGGGTTCGCGCGTCCTCGGGTAGGTCGTCGAGCGGGAACTTGTCGCAGTACTCGATCACATCGTTCAATCGGGGGAACGCCACGTCGTAGAACGCTTGCATCTCGGGCATCGACGACGCCAGCCGTTTGGCGTACCGCTCGGGCTCGGTGGCCAAATCCCACGCGAGATATGGCTCCAGGTCCGAGAATTCGGCGGGCAGTTGTTCAGTGGTGGCCATTGCTGGCGTACTCCTTCACGTAGTCACCGGTCACCTTGTGCAGGTGACGCAGCATGATCTCCTGATCGCAGAGCGGGAAGTCGTTGACCACCTTGGTGCCGATCATCGTCTGAGTCGCCTCCAAGGTGTTGGCATCTTGCAACGCGTACTCCTTGAACGTCACCGCGGCCAACTCCTGGGCCAGTCGCTCCCGCGCGTTCTTCGGCGGGACGAAATACAGCGTGCACTCGAAGATGTGCTTGTCGACGGCGGTCGGCCAGTAGTGATACGTCAGAAACCAGCCCGGCTCCCAGATCAGCAGCATCAAATTCGGGTAGAAGTGCCACTCGTCGATGCCCCACTGCGGCACCTTCTTCGGGTTGACGCCCGCCGGCATCTCGGTGAGATTCGCCATGACCGCCGGTTTGTCCCACGGGCCGAACAGCCCGCTGCGCAGCACCTGATCCATCGGCTTGACCATGTCCATCGACGCGGGCGGCGCTTGACCACCCCAGGTCGAGATCATCGCGTGCGGACTCGCCATCTCGTAGTACAACGCCTCGAAGCCGTACTTCTGGATCTTGGCGGCCTCCTCCTTGGTGTACTGCCCCTGATGCAACACGGGCGCGTGGTAGAACTCGGCGAACGCATCCATGAACAGCTTCCAGTTGCTGCCGACCTCGGCGCGATACGAGTAGGTCTCGGTCATCTCGTGGAACGGATAGCCCTCGATGCCCTTGGCCAGTGGTCCTAGATAGTCGGTCAGCGGCTTCGCGTGCTGGTCGAAGTTGATGAAGATGAAGCCTTCCCACACCTCGCAGCGGACTCCCACCAGGCCGTAATCGCTCTTGTCGACGTCGAAGAACTCATCCTCCTGCTGGATGAAGGTCAGCTTGCCGTCGAGGTCGTAGCGCCAGGCGTGGTACTTGCAGGTGAACTGCCGGCAGGTACCCGACGTCTCCTCATTCGGAAAGTCGTTCCACACCAGCTTGTTTCCTCGGTGACGGCACACATTGTGATAGGCCTTGATCGCGGCGTCCTTGGTCTTGACGATGATGACGGACATGCCCTTGCCGGCCGATGGCAACTCCTTGGTGAAGTAGCTGCCGGTACGCGGCAGGCGTTCGACCCGGCCGACGTTCAGCCAGGTCCGCTTGAAGACCGCGTCCCGCTCGGCTTCGAAGAACGCCGGGTCGATCGAGTCGGTGTAGTCCACCGGCGCGGTGCCCAGTTCCGGATAGTTCTCCGTCCAACTACCTGCGTCGGGCTTGGGAAAGTGTGCCAACGTCCTTACCTCTCTTGTGTTCCACCGTCATGGTCGTCTTCGACCTCGACGCCAAAAGTGTTCAGGGCCATCGCAAGTGCGATGTAGTTGCCGGTGGTGAAGACCAGGTCCATCCGCTGTTGTTCATCGAGTCGTTCGCACAGGGCCGCCCAGGTCTGATCCGAGATGTTGGTCTTTTCGTCGAGTTCGTCGACGGCGTTCATCAACGCGCTGTCGAACGCATCTTTCGACTGGCCCGTCCGCGCGGCCTCGATGTCGCTGTCGGTGAGTCCCGCTTCCTTGCCGATCTCCACGTGATGCGCCCACTCATAACTGCAGCCGCGGCGATGGGCGACGCGCAGGATGATCTGCTCGCGGATCCGCGGCGGCAGCGTCGACCCGTACAGCAGATAGCTGCTGAATCGGAGATAGGCGCGGGTCAGTTTCGGATGCCGCACCAAGGTGGACAACACGTTGCCGGCGTCGTCCGGGTTCCGCCGCTCCTCGGGGAGCATGCCCGACACCGCGTGCCGGGCAGCGTCGTCCCACTGGTCCGCCGGCAACGGGGACAGACGCATACGGGCTCCTCGTGTAAGAGAATCAGATTCTCATATTTGATCAATAGGTTTCCATGAACTCCGGGATTGGTCAATATTTGGGCTCCACCTGCGGTGACTTTGCCTGCCTGCGCGGCCGCATCCGCTGCCCCAACCCGAGCCTTACCGTGGCAGGGGTAGCCTCAAGATGTTGATTCTCGGGAACCGAGAAGCTAGTTTTCATATACGGGAGATGTCAGCGGCGAAAGCGATTCGTCGACGGGCCGACCACCGGTTCGCAACAATCACGGGATAACCGCGAGTCAAAGACCAGGTGGGCCCTGAACGCCCCCGATTGAGAGGACCGGGCTGTGAACAAAGACGACATGATTTTGATCAGCGTCGACGACCACACCGTCGAGCCACCGGACATGTTCAAGGACCACTTGCCGAAGAAGTACATCGACGATGCGCCGCGCCTGGTGCACAACGACGACGGCTCGGACACCTGGCAGTTCCGCGACACGATCATCCCCAACGTCGCGCTGAACGCGGTGGCCGGTCGTCCGAAAGAGGAATACGGAATCGAGCCGCAGGGCCTCGACGAGATCCGCCCGGGTTGTTACAACGTCGACGAGCGGATCAAGGACATGAACGCCGGGGGCATCCTGGCGTCGATCTGCTTCCCATCGTTCCCCGGCTTCGCCGGACGGCTGTTCGCCACTGAAGACCACGACTTCTCCATCGCGCTGGTGCAGGCCTACAACGACTGGCACATCGAAGAGTGGTGTGGCGCCTACCCGGCCCGCTTCATCCCGATGGCGATTCCGGTGATCTGGGATGCCGAAGAGTGCGCCAAAGAGGTGCGGCGGGTCGCCAAGAAGGGTGTGCATGCGCTGACCTTCACCGAAAACCCGGCCGCAATGGGGTATCCCAGCTTCCATGACGACTATTGGAAGCCGCTGTGGGATGCGTTGTGCGACACCGACACCGTGATGAACGTCCACATCGGATCCTCGGGCCGGCTGGCGATCACCGCACCCGATGCGCCGATGGACGTGATGATCACCCTGCAGCCGATGAACATCGTGCAGGCTGCCGCGGATCTGCTGTGGTCGCGGCCGATCAAGGAATACCCGGATCTCAAGATCGCGCTGTCAGAGGGCGGCACCGGCTGGATCCCCTACTTCCTCGAGCGGGCGGACCGGACCTACGAGATGCACTCGACCTGGACGCACCAGAACTTCGGCGGCAAGCTCCCCAGCGAGATCTTCCGCGAGCACTTCCTGACGTGCTTCATCAGCGACAAGGTGGGCGTCACGCTGCGCAACATGATCGGCATCGACAACATCTGCTGGGAGGCCGACTACCCGCACAGCGACTCGATGTGGCCCGGCGCGCCCGAGGAGTTGTGGGACGTGCTGGAGGCGAACAGCGTGCCGGACGACGAGATCAAGAAGATGACGCACGAGAACGCGATGCGCTGGTACTCGTTCGACCCATACACTCACATCACGCCGGAGCAGGCCACGGTCGAGATC
>NZ_DASXHW010000152.1:0-6752 GCF_036488105.1 Mycobacterium sp.
AGGCCACAGTCGAATTACTACGTCGAGGCGTTCACGCTGTCGATCGTGCGGTTCCAGCAACACCGCGTGCTGACCCGGATGCTCGCCGACGAGCCCGGCCTGATGCTCGAGTTGGCGCGCCGACACTGGGACGCCGCCGTCGAACGGATGGCTGCCGCGCTGCGGGTGATCTTCCCCGACGGCTTCGCTGAGCAGATCGGCGTTGACGCAGTCGATCAGCTGGCCGACACCATCCTGCGTTACGCGACAATGCTGTTGTTGTTGCCGACCCGCGAACCGCCTGCTGACGCCGAGGACATTCGGGCTTTTGCCACCGCACACTTCCTGCCCAGCCTGCCTGCGGCGCTGCGCGCCGTACCGGTCTGAATCGAGCGCGGCCGCACGGGTAGGTGTTAGCGTCCGGTCATGCTGCCGACCCACAAGACGAGCGGCGCCGCGCCGCTACGCGGGGGGCTCTCGCAACGCCAGCTGAACATGATTGCGCTCGGCGGTGTCATCGGCGCGGGCTTGTTCGTCGGATCCGGCGTCATCATCGGCGAGACGGGACCCGGTGCGTTTATCACCTACGCGCTCTGCGGGGTACTGGTCGTCCTGGTGATGCGGATGCTCGGCGAGATGGCCACCGCCAACCCGTCTACGGGTTCGTTCGCCGACTACGCGCGGCAGGCGTTGGGCGGTTGGGCGGGCTTCTCGGTGGGCTGGCTGTATTGGTACTTCTGGGTGGTGGTGGTCGGTTTCGAAGCCATTGCCGGCGGTGCCGTGCTGTCCTACTGGATCCACGCGCCGCTGTGGCTGCTGTCGGGGGTCCTGATGGTCGCGATGACGGCGACCAACTTGTTCTCGGTCGCCGCCTTCGGCGAGTTCGAATTCTGGTTCGCTGGAATCAAAGTCGCGGCGATCGTGGCGTTCCTGACCCTGGGCTCGCTGTTCGTCTTTGGATTCTGGCCGCGGCACGGCCTCGACTTCAGCAACCTGACCGCCCACGGCGGCTTCTTCCCGAACGGAGTCGGCACGGTATTCGGTGCCATCTCGGTGGTCATCGGCGCGATGGTCGGCGCCGAAGTGGCCACCATCGCTGCCGCCGAAACCGCGAATCCTGAACGGGCGGTGGCGCGCGCGACCAAATCGGTGGTCGTGCGGATCGTCATCTTCTACCTGGGATCGGTGTTCCTGCTCGCGGTGATCGTGCCGTGGAACGCTGAGCGCCCCGGGGTGTCGCCCTACGTTGCGGCCTTGGGGGAGATGGGAATTCCGGCCGCCGGCCACATCATGAACGCGGTGGTGCTCACCGCGGTGCTGTCGTGTCTGAACTCCGGCCTCTACACAGCGTCACGGATGCTGTTCGTGCTCGCCGCCCGCGGCGAAGCGCCGATGGACTTGGTCAAGGTGGGTCGACGCGGAGTGCCCTACCTCGCGATCCTGGTTTCGTCGATCGTGGGATTTATTTGCGTTCTCATGGCGTGGGTGGCGCCTGGGGCGGTATTCACCTTCCTGCTGAAATCGTCTGGATCCCTTGTTCTTTCGGTCTATCTGTTGATCGCGATTTCTCAGATCGTGCTGCGCCGGCGCACCCCGCCCGACCGGTTGCAAGTGAAAATGTGGTTGTTCCCCGGATTGTCGATACTCACAGTTGCCGCGCTGGTCGGCGTGCTGGTGCTGATGGCGTTCGACCCGAACGCCCGGATGGAGCTGTGGCTGGGTCTGCTGTCCTGGGCGGTGATGTTGGTGCTGTACTTCGTGCCCAGGTGGCGGCGTGGACCGGCCAAAGCCGAGGATGCGACGCGCCAGCCGACCGGCCGGGCGAACCGCGTTCTGGTGCTGGCCAACAAAAACGTCTCTACGAGTGAGCTTTTCGACGTGCTGCGCCGTGTCGACGCCCAACAGCGCGCCGAGTACTTCATCTGTGTGCCGGTGAACCCGGTCGACACCGGCCAGGCCGAGCGGACCGGTCCGGTGTTCGTCCTGGACGCCACCGTCACGGCGGCGCGAGAACGTCTCGACGCCATCCTGACCGCCATGCATGGCATCGGGCTCTCCGCCGTAGGCGAACTCGGCGACTACCGGCCGCTGCGGGCGCTCGACGCCGCGGTGCGACGCTTCCAACCCGACCAGCTGGTGATCGCCGAGGCCCGCTCGGCGTGGTTGCGCCTCGGCATGGTCGACAAAGTGCGGGCCGCGTATCCGATCCCGGTCATCCACGTGGTGCCAGGGCAGTCGGCACTGAGCACGGCCCGATCTGTCTGATGGCCGCCACACCGCAACTGCAACAAGGCTTGTCGCAACGGCAGCTGATGATGATCGCCATCGGCGGGATCATCGGCGCCGGGTTCTTCGTCGGCTCGGGCGTGGTCATCGGCAAAGCCGGTCCGGCCGCATTCCTGGCCTATGCGCTGTGCGGCGTGCTGATCATCCTGGTGATGCGAATGCTCGGTGAGATGGCCGCCGCGAACCCCACCACCGGTTCGTTCGCCGAATACGCACGGCAAGCTCTGGGGGGCTGGGCGGGGTTCTCGGCCGGTTGGCTGTATTGGTACTACTGGGTGATCGTCGTCGGCTTCGAGGCGGTTGCCGGGGCGAAGGTCATCACCTACTGGTTTCAGGCGCCGCTGTGGTTGTTGTCGCTGATCTTGATGGTGTTGATGACGGCGACCAACCTGTTCTCGGTGGCCTCCTATGGCGAGTTCGAATTCTGGTTCGCGGGAATCAAAGTCGCGACCATCGTGCTGTTTCTGCTTCTCGGCAGCGTGTACGCATTAGGGCTATGGCCGCACCGGCACGCCGATTTCTCCAATCTGCACGTGCATGGCGGCTTCTTCCCGAACGGGGTGCACGCCGCCTTCGGTTCGATCGTGGTGGTGATCTTTTCGATGGTCGGTGCGGAAATCGCGACCATCGCCGCCGCCGAGACCCCCGATCCGCAGCGAGCCGTCCAGCGAGCGACCAACGCAGTCGCCGCCCGCATCGCGATTTTCTTTGTCGGCTCGGTATTTCTGCTCACCGTGCTGTTGCCGTGGAACTCCTTGCAGCCCGGCTCCTCGCCGTTCGTGGCCGCGTTCAAGCAGATCGGAATCCCCGGCGCCGATCACCTGATGAATGCCGTCGTGCTGACCGCGGTGCTGTCCTGTCTGAACTCCGGGTTGTACAGCGCGTCCCGGGTGCTGTTCGCGCTCGCCGCTCAACATGAGGCGCCGGCCCGGATGTTCAACGTCAGCCGGCGCGGGGTGCCTTACCTCGCGATCGTGAGCTCGTCGGTCGTCGGCTTTCTGTGCGTCATCATGGCCGGGGTCGCGCCCAACACGGTGTTCCTGTTCCTGCTCAATTCGTCGGGCGCCATCGTGTTGTTCGTCTACTTGTTGATTGCGTTGTCGCAGATCGTGTTACGCCGCAAGACGCCGTCAGAGAAGCTGCGGGTCAAGATGTGGTTCTTCCCCGTGCTGTCGATCCTGACGGTGGCCGGGATCGTCGCGGTGCTCGTGCAAATGGCGTTCGACAGCTCCGCCCGCTCGCAGTTCTGGCTGAGCCTGTTGTCGTGGGCCGCCGTGGTCGCGATGTATTTCGTGACCAAACGTATTGCGGCCCGGGCTGCTTAACCGGTCTTGGTCAGCAGGACGGCCTGCTCGATGGCAATCTTCCGAAGACCCGGTGCGCTGCGCCGCTGACGTGCGCCGCGGCCTCCTCCTTTGTGACGGTCTGCGGGTTGGCGACGCTGAACGTTTTGCCGTGACGGCGCATCTTTCCGCCGCCGGCGGCGTTCAGGTTCTTCAGCCAGTCGCGGTCCGGGCCGTAGGTCAGCAGGATCGCCACGCCCGGCTTCCCGTCGACGTCTGCGTTGAACACCGTCAACGGGGTGCGGTAGGGCTTGCCGGAACGACGTCCGACGTGTTCGAGGATGCCGAAGGACGGGGCCCAGCCGGCCCACATCCGCTGAATCGGGTTGGTCACGTGCCGGTTGAACCGGGCGAGTCGTTGCGGTAGTTGCATGCCGCTATCAAACTCTTACTTCATGGCCTACCTCAAGCCTCCGTGGTTCACCGTCAAGGTCTTCAACCGGATCGCGATGGCCACCGGCATCAGCAACACCGAGACCCTCACAGTCACGAAACGGGGCAGCAAGGAGCAGCAGCACATTCCCGTCGTCACCGTGAGCCTCGACGGCACTCGGTATCTGGTATCCACTCGTGGCGAATCGCAGTGGGTGAAGAATGTCCGCGCCAACCCCAGCGTCACCTTGACCACCAAAACCGGCGCGGTGAGTTACCACGCGCACGAAACCCCGACTCCACAGCGCCCGCCCATCCTGACCGCCTACCAGAAGAAGGCGGGTAGGGCCGTCGACGGGTACTTCCGAAGATTGCCCGACCCTGCCGACCATCCGGTGTTCGCGCTCACCGAGAAGGCGTGATCGGCGATTACCGGGTCACCCGCCCATTGTTCCAAATAAGCTCCCAACCAAGACGAGGTCTGCACCGAATCCCCCTTCACGAATATGAGGAGGAGCACGATGACCTATCCCACCGTCGAGGATCTGCCCGAAGCGGCAACCTCCACGTTGCTCGGCGTCTGTGTCCAGCTGTCGCAGTCGCGACACCCCGGCTTGGCGCGGTGGGCCGCGTCGGTGTCCGATGCTCTGCTGGTGCGGCTGGTATCGGTGACCACGGGTGTTCACGTCGACGGCGGCACGACCGAACCCCGCCCGCCGCTGGCCAGGCTCGACGCCGCGGAGCTCGAAGGACTGTACTCACTCCTGCTCGCCGGCACGGAGGCCAGCGACGACGAATCAGTCGTCCGGTGGTGCACCCGCATGAGCCGGCTCATCGTCGCCGAGATCTACCGCCGCGAATACATCCAGGTGGCGATCGACGCCAAGGCTGCCGCCATCGAAGCCGAGGAGCGGCGGCTTGCCTGCGAGACGCGACCAGCACCCGTTCTTCGCACCGTGTTGCCGTCGTCCGCCGTATAGCCATCGCCTGACCGACGTCGAACGCACAACAACTACACCCTGTAGTCGGACCGCTCCCAGCGGCTGGGACACTGGAGCACGTGCATACCGAGGTCTCGGCGAAGCTGTTTGACGACGCCTGCGCGGTCATCCCGGGCGGGGTGAACTCGCCGGTGCGGGCGTTCAAGGCGGTCGGCGGCAGCCCGCGGTTCATCACCGAGGCCCGCGGCTACTGGCTGACCGACGCCGACGGCAACCGCTACGTCGACCTGGTCTGCTCATGGGGACCGATGATCCTCGGCCACGCGCACCCGTCGGTGGTAGAAGCCGTCACCAAGGCCGCCGCCAGCGGCCTGTCGTTCGGGGCCCCAACCCCCGCCGAAAGCGAACTGGCCGCCGAGATCATCGACCGGGTGGCGCCGGTTGAGCTGATCCGGTTGGTCAACTCCGGCACCGAGGCCACCATGAGCGCGGTGCGACTGGCCCGCGGATTCACCGGCCGCGCCAAGATCGTCAAGTTCTCCGGCTGCTACCACGGCCATGTCGACGCGTTGCTGGCCGACGCCGGCTCCGGGGTCGCGACGCTGGGCCTGCCGTCCTCGCCGGGAGTCACCGGTGCGACCGCTGCCGACACGATTGTGTTGCCCTACAACGACGTTGACGCCGTAGCGCGGACGTTCGATCAGTTCGGGGACCAGATCGCCGCAGTGATCACCGAGGCCAGCCCCGGCAACATGGGCGTCGTCCCGCCCGCGCCGGGCTACAACGCCGCGCTGCGCGCGATCACCGGCAAGCATGGCGCGCTGTTGATCGTCGACGAGGTGATGACCGGGTTTCGGGTCAGCCGAAGTGGTTGGTACGGAATCGATCCGGTCGATGCCGACCTGTTCACCTTCGGCAAAGTGATGAGCGGCGGGCTGCCCGCCGCGGCCTTCGGTGGGCGCGCCGAGGTGATGCAACGGCTCGCCCCGCTGGGCCCGGTGTATCAGGCCGGCACGCTGTCCGGTAACCCGGTCGCGGTCGCCGCCGGGCTGGCCACGCTGCGGGGCGCCGGCGATGCGGTATATGCCGCGCTCGATGCCAATGCCGACCGGTTGGCCGGACTGCTGTCCCTGGCCCTGACCGAAGCCGGTGTGCCACATCAGATCCCGCGGGCCGGCAACATGCTCAGCGTGTTCTTCGGCGACGCGCCGGTCACCGACTTCGCATCGGCCCGCGCCAGCGAGACGTGGCGTTTCGCACCGTTCTTCCACGCGCTGCTGGACGGCGGCGTCTACCCGCCCTGCAGCGCCTTTGAAGCCTGGTTCGTCTCGGCCGCCCTCGACGACGCCGCCTTTGACCGGATCGCCGACGCGCTGCCTAAGGCCGCGACTGCAGCCAAGGAGAGCAAGCCCTGATGGCCGAACAGACCCGCGTCCACCTGATCCGCCACGGTGAGGTGTACAACCCCGACGGCGTACTCTACGGACGGCTGCCCGGATTCCGGTTGTCCGACAGGGGAGTTCGGCAGGCCCAAGCGGCGGCTGACGCGTTGGCCGACCGCGATATCGTCGCCGTCATCGCCTCCCCGCTGCAGCGTGCGCAGGAGACCGCCGCACCGATCGCCGCCCGCCACAACCTGGAGGTCGACACCGACCCCGACCTGATCGAGTCGGCCAACTTCTTCGAGGGTAAGCGAGTAGGTCCGGGCGACGGCGCCTGGCGGGACCCGCGGTTCTGGTGGCAGCTGCGCAACCCGTTCACCCCGTCGTGGGGTGAGCCGTACAAGCAGATCGCGGCCCGCATGACGACCGCGATAGACAAGGCCCGCGCG
>NZ_DASXHW010000177.1:0-4476 GCF_036488105.1 Mycobacterium sp.
GCGTTTGTAGCCGGCCTCGAGCGCATCGAGAACCTCGACGACCTCTTCCCGACTACTAGAACGCATGTTCGAATCTTAGCCAACCAGACGGACACAAGCACACCCCGAGACCCTCGCCTGTGGATAAAGGTCCAACTGTGGTGCCTCTCTATTTGTCAAGAGGCATTTGCCGCTGTTTCTGAAACTAGTCGTGGGGTGCGGGTCTCGTCGGCAAGCATGATTCGCCAGAGATGGCCGGCGAGGTGACGCTTGAGCGCACGGGTGGCATATCGGGGGGATTTACCCTCGGCGATCTTCTTGTCGTAGTAGGCGCGGCCGGTGCTCGCGTGCATCCGGATCTGGATCATTGCGATGGTGTAGATCGCGGAGTTCAGTTGCCGGTCCCCGTAGCGGGACAGCCGGTGCCGAGAGGAATCAGCGCTCGCAATTTGGACAGGCGCGGTGCCGGTGTAGTTCGCGTATGCGGCAGCCGAGGCGAACCTGGTCGCCTGGCCGGTGCGGCCCAGCAGGGGGGCGGCCAAGACAGATCCGACACCGTCGACCTCGCGCAGAGTGGTGCCGTGCTCGTCGAGCAGAACGGCGATCTTGGCTTCGTTGGCCTTGATCTGCTCGTCGAACCGCCTGACGTCGGCGATGAGCTCCTTGGCAAGTTCCAGCCGAGTCCGGTCTGGGCCGGTGCGGGGGCGGAATCCACGGAGAGCGGCGGTGGCCTTGGCGGGGGTCAGCGACGTCGGTGCGCCGCCGGCCATCAACTCGCGCAGGAGCGCGTGTAGCTGATTGACCGCGCGGGTTCTGCTGTGTGACAGGTTGACTCGACGTTCATCCAGCAGCGCCAGCGCGTCGGTGGTGGTTTCGGGGTAGACCTGACGGGCATCGCCCTGCAGCGCCGCGACACTGGCCGCCGCCGCGGCATCGATGCGGTCGTTCTTACGGCCACCGCCTCGGGAGAGTTCCCGGACCCGCGCAGTCGCTGTGGTCGGAATATCGACAACGACCTCGCCGCGAGCCAGCAACCAGAGCGCCAAGTGATGCCCCAGACCGTCGGCGTTTTCGATCGCCCAGGTGCGTTCGGGCCATGGTTTCGCCCAAAGGATCAGACGCTGGTATTCGGTCAGGGATGCCTCGATGCGCACCGACCCGACATCAGAGTTGGTGGCCGGGTCCAGTGCGGTGCCGGTGTGAGTGGTCTTGTGCGGATCGATGCCGATGACGATCATGGAATACGGGTTCCCTTCGCTCATGTGGGTGGGGAATCCGCGGCGGACAATCCGACTTCAAGTACCTCTCACAGCAACTTGCGGTCACGCCTCTCTTCAGTCACGCCGCGAACGCAGACCGCAAGGGTGACACACCACAGTAGGGTCAACCCGAACCACGGGCGACAGGATAACTCTGAGTCATCCCTGCGGCCTGCTACGAGACGCTAATGGGCTGCAATCCCACACACCGTCCCATGACACCCACACAAGTCGGATAACTCAGCAACGGGGGCGCCCACGTACCCTCGCGGAGGAGTTTCGACCGTCGACCCGAAGGGACGTGCATGACCGGCCAGGATGAGTTGCGGGGCAGGGTCCGGGTCCCCGCCGACCTCGACGCCGTCACCGCAATCGGCGAGGAGGACCACTCCGGGATCGACCCGGCGGCCGTCGAGCGGATCTGGCAGGCCGCCCGTCACTGGTATCAGGCCGGCATGCATCCGGCGATCCAGGTGTGCCTGCGGCACAACGGCAAGGTCGTGCTGAACCGGGCGATCGGGCACGGCTGGGGCAACGCCCCGACCGACCCGGCCGACGCCGAGAAAATCCCGGTCAAGACCGATACACCGTTCTGCGTTTACTCGTCCGCCAAAGCGATCACCGCAACCGTCGTGCACATGCTCGTTGAGCGCGGTCAGATCTCACTCGACGACCGGGTCTGCGAGTACATTCCGACGTACACCAGCCACGGCAAGGACCGCACCACCATCCGGCACGTGATCACCCACAGCGCCGGTGTCCCGTTTCCGACCGGACCCAAGCCGGATCTCAAGCGGGCCGACGATCACGAGTACGCGCAAGAACAGCTCAGCAACTTGCGGCCGCTCTACCGGCCGGGGCTCGTGCACGTCTACCACGCACTGACCTGGGGCCCGCTGATGCGCGAAATCATCTACGCCGCAACGGGTAAAGACATCCGTGAGATTCTGGCCACCGAGATTCTCGGCCCGCTGAACTTTTGCTGGACCAATTTCGGTGTGGCAGAACAGGATATCCCGCTGGTAGCACCCAGCCATGCCACCGGCACACCACTGCTGCCCGCTCCGATCGCGGCGGCCTTCCGCAAGGCGGTCGGCGGTACCACCCACGAGATCATCCCGATCACCAACACACCGCTCTTTCTCAAGACTGTGATCCCGTCATCAAACACCATCTCGAACGCCGCCGAGATGTCCCGGTTCGCCGAAATATGGCGTCGCGGAGGCGAACTCGACGGAGTCAGGGTGTTGAACCCCAAAACGCTGCACGATGCAACGCGGCAATGTCGCCGACTGCGACCCGACGTGGCAACCGGACTCATGCCGGCCCGCTGGGGCACCGGCTTCCAGCTCGGCACAAAGCGATTCGGCCCATTCGGCCGGGGTGCGCCGGCGGCGTTCGGCCATCTCGGGCTGGTCAACTGCGCGATCTGGGCCGATCCCGACCGCCGGCTGGCAGCCGGTGTGGTGAGCAGCGGCAAGCCCGGCCGCGACCCCGAGCTCAAGCGGTACACCGCGCTGATGGACCGCATCGCCGCCGAGATCCCGCAGGGTGCGCCCTAGTCAGGGTGCGCCATAGTTAGGTGATGCAGCCGCGACGCCATTCCGTCGTTGACATCACACTCACCTCGATCCTGTCCGTCGCCGCCGCGCTCGCCGCCATGGGCACGGTCGGGTTCTCGTTCTTCTTCGTGATGGCCACCGATTCGTGCAATGAGCATTGCGCTTACGGGGCGCTCAACGCCGCTTACGCCGTGACATGGGGCGGAGTCGGGATCGCGGTCCTGATCGGAGTGTCTGGCGTGATCGTCGCCGCGGTGCGCGGGTGGCTGATGTGGATCTGGCCTGCGCTGGCGCTGCTACTGATCCTTGTAGCCCTCGGGATCGGCGTGCATCTGGCCGACACCGTCATGCACCACAATTAACGCTGTTAATCCAGCCGGTCTAACATGCTCGGAGCACGTTTGGCTGTGGTCGGGGGACCAGCAACGCGGGCGCTAAGAAATGAGCGTCTACTTTGGGCTACCCGACTTCTGACTCCAGATAGATGGGTAACTTTGTAGTGGCTGATCAAAGCAGCGGATTGACGCCGGACTACGAGACGTCGCAGTCGATCTACGACCTCAACGACGACTTTTTCGCGCTGTTCCTGGGCCCCACGATGGGCTACACCTGCGCATATTACGAACGCGACGACATGACGCTGGACGAGGCGCAGGTCGCGAAATTCGATCTCGCGCTGGGCAAGTTGAACCTCGAGCCCGGCATGACCCTGCTCGACATCGGTTGCGGGTGGGGCGGCGCGCTGGAAGTCGCCCTGCAGCGATATGACGTCAACGTCATCGGCATCACGTTGAGCCGCAACCAGCACGCGTGGACCACGGCCCGGCTGGCGAAGGTGCCGACGACGCGCTCGGTCGAGGTGCGACTCCAGGGCTGGGAGGAGTTCGACGAGCCGGTCGACCACATCGTGAGTATTGGTGCGTTCGAGGCGTTCACCAAGCCGCGCTACGGCGCGTTCTTCAAGTCGGCGCACCGAGTGCTGCCCGCCGACGGCCGGATGCTGCTGCACACGATTCTCGGACGACCTCAGAGCTTCTTCGCGGCCAACGGAGTGGCGATCACGATGAACGATCTGCGGTTCATGCGGTTCATCGGACAGGAGATCTTCCCCGGTGGCGAACTGCCCTCCGAAGACGACGTGGTGCAGTTCGCGACCGCGGCAGGTTTCGGCGTCGAGCGGGTCCACAGCCTGCGCGCGCACTACGCCCGGACGCTGGATATGTGGGCGACCAACCTCGAGGCCAAGCGCGACGAAGCGATCACGATCACGGACGAGGCCAACTACGACCGGTTCATGCGCTACCTGACCGGGTGCGCGGACTTCTTCCGCCGCAGCATCACCGACATTGCCCAGTTCACCCTCGTCAAGGGTTAGTACTGGCGGTGGCGGAGGGATTTGAACCCCCGGACGGTTTTAGCCGTCTCTCGCTTTCAAGGCGAGTGCATTAGGCCGCTCTGCCACGCCACCGCGGACAAGGGTAGCGGCTGGGTCCGGTCGCCCGCCGCCTCGTCGGCCCGAGCCGGCCCGCATCGTCAGCGGCTGGGTCAGCCGGATCGCTTCAGCGCGGCGCTGATCCGGCGGCAGTTCTCCCCCATCGCGGCGACCTGCGAACGCGACAACTGGCCCAGAAAGTTGGTCCGCACGCACTCGGCGTAGGTCACCATGGCCTGCTGCG
>NZ_DASXHW010000178.1:0-1515 GCF_036488105.1 Mycobacterium sp.
GGTGTGTGAGTTCACAACATCGTTCACAGCTGTCTCGGGACATCGTTCACACCTGAGGACAAGGGTTGAGCGATGGGAATGCCGCAGCTGGTGGTCACGTCCGTGCTGGTCGAAGGACGCAGTAGAAGTGAGGTTGCCCGCGACTACGGGGTTTCTCGACGCTGGGTGATCACACTCGTCCAGCGTTACCTCGCCGAGGGCGAGGCCGGACTGCAAACCCGCTCACGGCGACCGCTGACCAGCCCGGGGCGCACTGCCAGACACCTCGAAAATGAGATCGTCGCCCTGCGCAAGGAACTCGACCGCGAAGGGCACGAAGCCGGCGCAGCCACCATCGCATTTCACCTCGAGCAACGCCACGGCACCAGCCCCGCAGTATCCACGATCTGGCGGATCCTGTCCGCCCGAGGCTTCGTCACCCCTCAACCCCACAAACGCCCCAAGAGCAGCTACCTCCGCTTCCAGGCCGAACAACCCAACGAACGCTGGCAACTCGACATCACCCATTGGCCACTGGCCGATGGCACCGACACCGAGATCCTCAACATCCTCGACGACCACTCCCGGCTCTGCCTAGCCAGCCACGCCCGAACAGTGTTCAAAGCCCGCGACGTCGAGGCCACCTTCACCAAAGCCGCTGCGGCCTACGGCAATCCAGCCAGCCTGCTCAGCGACAACGGCGCCGTCTTCACCGGCCGCTACCGCCGACAAGGCCGAGTAGCCCTGGAAGTCACCCTGCACACCCGTGGCATCGCCTTCTGCCACTCCCGGCCCTACCACCCACAAACCTGCGGCAAAGTCGAACGCTTCCACCAAACCGTCAAAAAATGGCTCACCCACCAGCCCCCGGCGCAGACCATCACAGAACTCCAGGCCCAACTCGACCGCTTCCGCGCCTACTACAACACCGTCCGGCCCCACCGCGCACTACACCGGCGCACCCCACGACAGGCCTACCTCGCCCGACCAAAAGCAACACCCACCGGCACCCCACTGCACAGCGGGGCCTACCGCATCCGCCACGACCGCATCGACACCAACGGCAAGCTCACCCTGCGCCACAACAGCCGACTACACCACCTCGGCATGGGCCGCCGCTACGCCGGCACCAACGTCCTCATCCTGATCCACGACCTACACATCCGAGTCACGACCACCGACGGGCACCTACTAGGAGAACTCCAACTCGATCCCACCAAGAACTACCAACCACAACCCAAAACGTGAACGATGTCCCAAGACACCTGTGCACGATGTCCCGAGACATCACACTGGCGGTGGCGGAGGGATTTGAACCCCCGGACGGTTTTAGCCGTCTCTCGCTTTCAAGGCGAGTGCATTAGGCCGCTCTGCCACGCCACCGCGGACAAGGGTAGCGGCTGGGTCAGCCGGATCGCTTCAGCGCGGCGCTGATCCGGCGGCAGTTCTCCCCCATCGCGGCGACCTGCGAACGCGACAACTGGCCCAGAAAGTTGGTCCGCACGCACTCGGCGTAGGTCACCATGGCCTGCTGCG
>NZ_DASXHW010000218.1:0-1568 GCF_036488105.1 Mycobacterium sp.
AACCCAATGCCACGTAGCTTAGTTTCGGTCAGGCTGCGCGGGTGAGTCCGCGTAGTCTGATCGTGGGCGGGCCGGGGTGGTGGGTGCTGGCGGGTTCGGTGTGTGTCTTGGCGCGGTAGGCGTTGTGGCGTAGCCGTTTCACCGCGCGTGGGCAGGTTCGGTGCCGTCGTGGCGGGAGGGGTCGTCGGGTGATCTCGGTCAGGATGTCGGGTAGTGCGTCAGTCCAGTCCTGAGGGGGAAAAGCCCGCCGTGCCGGTGGCGGTGCGGCGGGTGGTGCGCAGGACGTGGCTGTAGCTGATCCCGTCGGGGTCAAGGTCCGCGGCTTCGGCCGCGCGGGCGATGAGCACGCTGAGCGCGTAGTGCACGGTCAGCCAAGCCCAGATTTCCTGGTGCACCAGCTCAGGCAGCCTCGATCGCAGGATCCGCCCTGGTCCGCGGAGGTGAGTTTTGAGCTGGTCGTTGGCGGTTTCCTGCTCCCACCGCTCGTGATAGGCGTCGGCGAGGTCGCCGGCGGCCGCGTCGGCGGGGTCGGTGATGCTCGACAGCAGCACGATCAACTCTCCGGTGCCGTTGCCCTCGCGATCGGGCACGTCGTATTCCACGACCCGGACCAGATGCGCCTCATCGGGGTGAACCTCGGTGCCGGCTTCGGCGGCGGCGAGGATCTGCCGGCGGCGGCCGGCTCCCCTCACTTTCGGGTTGATCAGGACCGTCAGATAACTCCCGTCGGGCAGGACCGCGACCACCGGCAGGGTGAGCTGGGTCGGTGCCCGCCACAACAAGGCCGCACCGGTCGCGGCGGCGGTGTCCCACGCTTCCCAGCTATAGAAATTGCGGTCGGCGGTGAGCAGTTCATCGTCACGCAGGCGTGGGTAGAGCCTCTGGGCCAGCGTCTTCTCCCCGGTCTCATAGGAGCCGACCTCCGCGGCGAGGAACGCGTGCGTGCCGCACTCGGCCAGCGCCACCACCCGCGCTTTCGGGTATGCCGACCGATGTTTGCCTGATCCGGCATACCCGAACTCGGCGGCGTTGCCGGGAGTGTCAGGAAGATCGACCTCGAACCCGTCGATCGCCAGCAACCGCCACCCTCGCAGCCACGCGCCACGCGTATCCGACGTCGCCACCGCTGCGGCGACACCCTCGAACACCTCGGCCATCACCTTCGGCCCCAGCCGTTTACGGGCCTGGGTGATGCCGCTGGCCGTCGGGACCGTCCACGACGCGTCCCAGCACCCGAACCGCGACAACGACCCCGTGACCTTCGTCGCGACCTCTTCATAGTCATCATCGGTGAACAAGCACAGCGCCATCGTCACATACGCCACCACATGCGGCGGAAGCTTCCCATCCGAACGCTTCGCCCCGACCCCGCAACCCGCGACGGCGGCATCGATCACATCCCGACGCACCGCCGACACCAACACACCCACCGACACCTGATCCGGGCTGGCCGTCCCACCTGCACTCATAACCGACGATCAGAACAGCCCGACCCGGACAAGCCACGCCGCCACGCCGAAAACCCAACACCACAAGCAAGATCAACCTAAGCTACGCGGCATTGGGTT
>NZ_DASXHW010000263.1:0-3962 GCF_036488105.1 Mycobacterium sp.
ACCGCCCCGATGCCGCCGTAGTTGGCCGCGTCGTCGGCCTCGGCGTCGAAGAACGGCGGCTGCAGGATCGCGGCCGGGAAGACGACCTCGTTCATGCCCGGGTTGTAGTACGCGTTGACGGTCTGCGGCGTCATGAACCACTCGTCGCGGTCCACCGGGCCGCCGAGCTTGGCCAGCTCGCGGTCGTACTCCAACGCGTAGCCACGCTGGTAGTTGCCGTACAGGTCGTCGCGCGCGATGACGAGCGTCGAGTAGTCGCGCCACTTCGCGGGATAACCGATCTTCGGCGTGAACTTGTCGAGCTTGTCCAGCGCCCGCTGCCGGGTCTCCGGCGTCATCCACTCCAGGTCGGTGATGCTGACCCGATAGGCCTCGCGCAGGTTGGCCACCAGCTCGTCCATCCGGGCCTTGGCGTCCGGCGGAAAGTGCCGCTCGACGTAGAGCCGGCCGACGGCGTCGCCCATCAGGTTCTCGACCAGCGCGACGCCGCGCTTCCAGCGGTCGCGCAACGCCTCGGTGCCCGACAGCGTGCGCCCGTAGAACGCGAAGTTCTCGTCGACGAGGTCGTCGGTCAGCATCGACGCTCGCCCGCTGATCACCCGCCAGCGCAGCCAGCGCTTCCAGTCCTCGAGGTCCTCGCTCTCCCACAGCGCGGCGAAAGCGGTCAGCGCGTCGGGCTGGCCAACGACGACCTCGGCGGCCTGCTCGGTGGCGGCGCCCAGCGCGTGCAGCCACACGGCCCAGTCGAAACCGGTTGCCTCCGAGCTTAATTCGTCGAATGTGCGCAGGTTGTAGGTCAGGTCGGCGTCGCGGCGCTTCACCACGTCCCAGTGCGCGGCCGCGATCTTGGTTTCCAGCGCGACGATCTGCGCGGCGTTCGCATCCCAGTCGGCTTTTTGATCGCCGTAGACGAGCGCGAACATCCGCGCGATGTGCTTCGGGTACTCCGCGAGGATCGCCGCGTGCTGCGGGTCGCGGTAGTACGACTCGTCGGGCAGCCCGAGCCCTGACTGCGAAATGTGCAGCAGGTAGCGGGTGGAGTCCTTCGAGTCGGTGTCGACGTACACGCCGGTGCCACCACCGATGCCGGTCCGCTGCAGCTCGCCGAGCTCGGCCGCCAGCTGGGTGGGCGTCAGCGCGGCGTCGACGCCGGCGAGCTCATCGAGCAGCGGGCGGACGCCCAGGCCCGCGATGGTCTTGGCGTCCATGAAGCTGGCGTACAGGTCGCCGATGCGCTGCGGATCGGTGCCCTCGGCGGCGTTCGCCGCGGCGGCGTCGGTGATGATGTCGCGCACCTGCTCCTCGGCGCGGTCGGCTAGCAGCCGAAAGGCGCCGTCAGTGGCGCGGTCGGCGGGCATCCGATGGTCCGCCAGCCAGCGACCGTTGACGTGACCGAACAGGTCGTCTTGAGGGCGGGCACCAGCGTCGACATAGCTCAGGTCGATGCCCGAGCGGATAGCTTCTACCGTCACGCCACCATTGTTACTTAACCTCCGGGCTGGGTCTGACCGGCGGGCTTGCCCCCTCGCCGCTCTGCGGCTGGGGGCGCCCCCACCTCATCGCCCCGCGGGGGCTGCACCGTCGCCCGGCTAGGCTCACGGCCATGCCCGACGAGGAGCAGGCCGAGCCGACCGACGACCGCGCCGATGAGGCGACGCCCGACGAGTCCGTCGGCCGGGTCTTCTCGCCCTACGGCGTCGCATCGGCGGTGCTGGGTGCGCTGTGCGTGGCCGCCGTCGCGCTGGGCGTGGTGATCTGGAACTCCCATCGCAGCGACGTGGAAGAGCGCAGCTACCAGAGCCGGGCGATGCAGGCCGCGGCCGAGTGGACCGGCGTGCTGATCAACATGAACACCGACAACATCAAGGAAAGCTTGCAGCGGCTGCACGACGGGACCGTCGGGCAACTGAACGCCGACTTCGACTCGTCGATTCAGCCCTACCAGCAAGTGGTGGAGCGGTTGCAGTCGCGCAGCCGCGGCGAGGTCGAAGCGGTGGCGTTCGAGTCCGTGCACCACGACTTGGACGCCCAGCCCGGCCGTCTTGCGCCGGCTGAGCAATTGCCGGCGTCGATCGCCCGTCGCACCGACACGGTCATGGTGGTAGCCACCTCGGTCAGCGAAAATGCCGGTGGCAAGCCGCAAACCGTGCACTGGAACTTGCGGCTGGGGATCTCCGACGTGGACGGCAAGCTGATGATCTCCCGGCTGGAGTCGATCCGATGAGGAACGCCTGGCGGGTATTGACATTTGACGTCGCGGCACCGCTGGCCGCGATCGCCGCACTGCTGGCGATCGGCGTGGTGCTGGCGTGGCCGGCGTGGTGGGTGTCGTTGTGTTCGGTGCTGGTGCTGCTGATCGTCGAAGGCGTTGCAGTGAATATCTTTCTGCTGCGCCGTGATTCGGTGACAGTGGGTACCGACGACGATGCACCCGCGTTGCGCCTCGCCGTCGTCGCGCTGTGCACGGCGGCATTGGTCGCGGCCGTGCTCACCGGCTACCGGCACTGGACGACGCCGGACCACGACCTGAAGGTCGACACGGCCGAGGTGGTGCGCATCGCCACCAGCATGGCCGAGGCGACGGCGACGTTCTCGCCCCAGGAGCCGATGGCCGCCATCGACCGGGCGGTGGCCATGATGGTCCCGGAACAGGGCAACGCATTCAGGGACCAATTCGGTAAGGCCACAGGGGATCTGGCACACCGCAACGTCACCGCGACCGCGTCGACGGCGGAGGCCGGCCTCGAGGCGCTCGGACCCAGGGCCGCCAGCGTGGCGGTGATCATGCGGGCCACCCAGAATGAGCCGGGCCAACCGTCCAGCAACGCGGTGCTGGCGCTGCGGGTGACGCTCACCAAGCAGCAGGGCCGTTGGCTGGTGCTCGGCGTATCGCCGCTCAACCCTCGCTGATTCGCGAGATCGTAGCTATGGTCGTGGTTTCGAGAATCACAGCCACGACGGCTATTTCGCGCTAGCGTCGTCGGGGCGACCGATCATCTCCTAGCCGCGCGGCGGCCGCGGACGGGCGCGCTGGGGCGACTGCGGCTGTGGCGGTTCGTGCGACCGGGCCTTGGCGAAGCGGTCCGACAGTCGGCGCATCCGGATCATCAACGACGCCGACGGGCTGGTCGTGGCATCGAGGTAGGCGCCCAACTCGTCGGCGGGCACGCCGATCCGGGACGCGAACTCGGGCAGCTTCAGCCCGGACCGCTCGATCAGGACGCCGACGTGGCGGGCCACCTCGGTGCGCTCGTTGGCCTCCAGGTTGGCGCGGGCGCGGTCGAGCACTTCCGCGAGCGCTTTGGAGATGCCGTAGGGCCGTGACGTCTCCAGCACTTCTTCGACCTGGCGGGCGGTGCGCCCAAACGGATCGCGTTTGATCGCGACCGCGATCTGCTTCCAGGTGGCGATGTCGCCGCCTTCGAGCGCTGAGCGGATTGCCGAAGTCGGCCAGAACTCGACCGGGCGATCGCCGTTACGAGGACGCGCTGGAGGATGGTGCGGCGCCTGTCCATGGCGTCGATCCGCTGCCAACGTCACCTCGCCTCCTCCAGCATCGCCACCGCTACCGAGAGGCAGCGCTGTTTGACGCCTTCCCAGTCTGCCTTCGTATCGGACTCCGGCCAACCGTCGTTAACAAGATCCGACGGATGCGGGTCAGCAAGGCGACGGACCAACTGGCTGGCGATCCATTGTCGCCGGGGTGATTGACCAGAGTAATACCTGTCCATACCGGCCAGCACGACTGCGGCGGTCTCGGCGTCCATCGTGTCGACCAGCTCAGCAAATTCGGCGTAGTCCCGGCTGCTGTTGCGGCTCATGATCAGATAACCCTTGAGCCGCAGCGTCTCGGCGCCGGTCGGGACCTGCAGCCGGTCGCCGGTGGGCAGCTGCACGTGGGTGGTCTCCAGCGGGCTGCTCCGTTCGAAGTGCGGCTGATCGGGCTCGGTGTCGGCTTGCAA
>NZ_DASXHW010000264.1:0-12186 GCF_036488105.1 Mycobacterium sp.
ACCCTCAACCGCCTGCTATTTCCGGGGCCGACAAAGGAATTCGAGTCGCATCGAGAGACCTACGGTGACACATCGCGGCTGTCGGCCAACCAGTTCTTCTACGGCCTTCGGCAAAACGAGGAGCACCGGGTGCAACTGGAGCCGGGTGTGGAGCTGTTGATCGGCCTCGAGGCGATTTCCGAGCCTGACGAACGCGCGATGCGCACGGTGATGTGCATCATCAACGGTCAACTCCGGCCGGTGGAAGTGCGTGATCGCAGCATTGCCAGTGCGGTTCCGGCCGCGGAGAAGGCGGACCGGGGCAATCCGAATGACATCGCGGCACCCTTCGCCGGTGTGGTCACCGTCGGCGTCTCAGCCGGCGACAAGGTCAAGGCCGGTCAGACCATCGCCACCATCGAGGCGATGAAGATGGAAGCCCCGATCACCGCGCCCGCCGATGCCACCGTGGAGCGGGTGGCGGTCTCGTCCACAGCCCAGGTCGAGGGCGGGGACCTGCTGGTGGTGCTCGCCTGACGCGAATCATCGGCGGTGTCGCCGGGGGCCGGCGCATCGCCGTCCCGCCGCGGGGAACTCGGCCGACGACCGACCGGGTGCGCGAGTCACTGTTCAGCATCGTGACTGCGCGGCTCGACCTGACCGGTCTGCGGGTGCTCGACCTGTACGCGGGCTCGGGTGCGCTGGGCCTCGAAGCGCTATCGCGCGGCGCTGCCTCGGCGACGTTCGTCGAGTCGGACCGTCGCGCGGCGACGGTGCTCGAGCGCAACATCGCGACACTCGGCCTACCCGGTGCGACGTTGCGTCGGGGGTTGGTTGGGGCAGTCATTGCCGCGGGAACCGCAGCGCCGGTTGACCTTGTTCTGGCTGACCCGCCCTACGACGTCCAAGCGAGCGAGATCGAGGGCCTGCTGAGTGCACTGGCCGCGCACGGCTGGGTGAGCGAGGGAACCGTGGTTGTGGTGGAGCGTGCTACCAGCGGGCCAACGCTGAGCTGGCCGCCCGGTTGGCAACCCTGGCAGCAGCGGGTTTACGGCGACACCCGGTTGGAGCTGGCCGAACGGCTCTGACTCAGCGTGTACCGTCATTCGTCATGAGCGGCGCCGTCTGCCCCGGTTCCTTCGATCCGGTGACATTGGGCCACATCGATGTCTTCGAACGGGCCGCGGCTCAGTTCGACGAAGTGGTCGTCGCGATCCTGATCAATCCCGCCAAAAAGGGCATGTTCGATATCGAGGAGCGGATCGCGATGATCAGGGAGTCAACCACGCATCTGCCTAACTTGCGTGTGGAGGCGGGACAAGGTTTGGTGGTCGACTTCGTTCGCGCCCAGGGGTTGACGGCCATCGTCAAGGGTCTGCGCACCGGCACCGACTTCGAGTACGAGCTTCAGATGGCGCAGATGAACAAGCACGTCGCCGGCGTGGACACGTTCTTCGTGGCGACCACGCCGCGGTATTCATTCGTGTCGTCGTCACTCGCGAAAGAGGTCGCGACGCTGGGCGGCGACGTGTCCGAACTGCTTCCTGACCCGGTGAATCGTCGGCTGGCCGACAAACTGCGCTCGGGCATGGGGCAATAAATCATCAGCGCGGCCGGGCGAAAGCCACGGCCGCGCCGATGATTTGGTTTACATCAGCTCTCAGCGAGGGCGGCGTGCAACGACTGCTTCGCCTCGGTGATCGCTGTCAGGACCTTCGTCCGCGCCTCAGCAAGCTTTTCCTTCTGCGCGTCGGTGCCCGACCAATGGATGGTCCGTGCCAGCCCGGCGATCTCGAAGAGTCCCCAACGAATCTTGGCGACATCCCCGAACTTGCCGGCCTGAGCCAGCCGCGCGTGGATGCTCTCGCTACTGATGCCTTTCCACTGCAACACATTCCGGCCCAACTCGGTCAGGGTTGCCACCCCGTCGTCGACGCTCACGAAGCCGCGGCCGGCCAGCTTGCCGATCGCGAGTTCCACGATCTCTTGCGGCGGCGCGAACGCACCTTCGGTGGCGTCTGAAACGCGCTGGACGAGTTGCTCAGCGTTAGCGGGCCCGTCGAGCAGCAGCGCTGCGGTACCGACGACTAGTCGCTTGTGGCGCCCGCCTGGGCCGGGTGGGCCCCAGTGCCCTCCGAAACCGGGACCGCCAAAGCCGGGACCGCCGGCCCCGCCATGTCCACCCCAGCCGTGACCACCGAAACCGGGGCCACCAAAGCCCGGTCCGCCAAACCCAGGGCCGCCCCAACCGGGGCCGCCCGAAAATCCGCCTCCGAACATCCTTGTTCTCCTTTGGTTAAGGCGAACAGCCGACCGGCCGGCCGCCAACTTGCATATCTAGCTCCTTGATACCCGCGCAACAGATACGTGTCAAGGAACTTGATATTGGAGATCTCAGAGTCCGGCCACGGTCGCTCGGTCGCTGTGCTGACGCACCCGAACGGCGCGCCGACCAATGCGGCACTTGGCTTGTATTTCCATGTCAGCATGGTGGGGATGACCGAATTCGAGGATCAGGCGCTGGGCTTTTTGGTGCGCGGGTTGATGGCGCGACTGCGCCCGCATGCGGTCCAGGCGTTGCGACCGCTCGGGCTCGGACTGCCCGAATTCGTCTGCATGCGCATTCTGGACGAAGATCCGGGCCGCACCAGCGCCGAGCTCGCCCGTCACACGCACGTGACCGCCCAAGCGATGAACCAGGTTTTGCAAGGGCTGCAAGAGGTGGGTCTGGTGACCCGCCCCGCGACCGCGCCCTCAGGCCGTGCCCTGCCGGCTCAGCTCACCCGTAAGGGCAGCGCACTTCTCCGGCGAGCGGAGGCGGCCGTTGCGTCGTCCGACGAACACCTATTGGCGCACCTCAGCCCGGCCGAGCGGCGTCAACTCAAACTGCTGCTCTACCGTGCCGGTAACCCGTCGTCTAACGACGCCTCACCGTGCGGCGATTAGCTTCGCGGGCAACGCCTTTACGAAGCGGCGAGCTCCGTCGCTAATCGAGAGCTTTGCCGGATTCCCATGCCCGGTAAAGCTTTATGCGTGAGCGGATCTTGAGTTTGCGGTAGATGCGGCTAGTGGTTGTGGTGGCTGTGGTCGTCTTCGGCGTCGGGGGAGCCGCCCATGGCGCGGAGCATGGGGACACCGCCCGTCTTGACGAACCGGACGACGAGCACCGCTGCCAGCACGAGGAAGGCGATGTTCAGCCAAGAGGTGTAGTTCCAGGAGATGCCTGCTTCCATCACCGTGGCGTTGCGCTGTGACGGAATGAGACTTGCTGCGCCGAACAATAATTCGACGATATAGCCGGCCGTGACCATGGCGGCATAGAAGGTGGCTAGCAACGTCAGCATCATCCTTGTGCCGTAGTACTTCCGGTAGATGTTCAGGATTGGCAGGATGAGCAGGTCGGCGAAGATGAACGCGACGACGCCACCGAAGCTGATGCCGCCGTTCCACAGCACCGCGGCCAGTGGCACGTTACCGATCGAGCAGACGAACGAGACGATGGCCACGATGGGGCCCACGATTGGTCCCCACAGCGTCGATAGCACCGGGTGATCAGCGAAAAAGAAGTGTTGCCAGAACGATTCCGGCACCCAGGCCGCGATGGCGCCCGCGATCAACAACCCCACCACCAGGTCGCGCAGAATCGCCGCCCACTCCATGACGAACAGGTGCGAGACGGAGGTAAAGCCTTCCCGTGACAGCAGTCGCTGCCAAAACGAGCCCTCGCGTTGGACCGACATGTCCATGGCGGCATGGCCTTCCATCGAGCCCGCCAACCCGCGATCGGCCTGCCGGCGAGCGGCATCGATGAGCCGAGTACGCACGAACAGTCGGAACAACACCGCAAGTGCCACGATCATCAGCGGGCCGCCGACGAATTCGGCCGCGGTGAACTGCCAACCCATGAGCAGGGCCAGGATGATGCCCAACTCCACCACCAGGTTGGTCGAGCCGATCTCGAAGGCCATGGCGGCGGTGAAGTTCGCGCCTTTGCGGAATAACGACCGGGCCAGGGCCACCGCGGCGTAGGAGCACGACGAGGACGCGGCCCCCAGGCCTGCCGCGACAGCCAACGTGCGGGGCCGGTCGTCGCCGAGCAGCGCCACGATCGTCGAGCGGCGCACCACGGCTTGCACCACCGCGGACAGGGCGAAGCCCAGGATCAGGGCCCACAGGATCTCCCAGGTCATCGACCCTGACAGGGCTAACGCGTGCTCCACCGCATGTGCCACTTCGTGTGCCATGGCTCCTCCAACGGAATACCCCCAGGGGGTATTCCGGATCGTTCACCGTCGGGGTCTGACTGCATTTTGCGCCGGTCCAACGTTGCCGCGGCAGCGCGAGAACCGACATAATTACGTCAAGTGTGCAGGTAATTGGGTGTTTGGCGCCCTAAAAGCCGACACACCGAGCCTGGCAACGCAGTCACAGAAGCAACACCAGGCACACTGGTAACAACAACGATTCCGGGAGGGTGTTGCCGTGTACCGAGTTTTTGAGGCGCTCGACGAGCTGGGTGCCATTGTCGAGGAGGCTCGCGGCGTGCCGATGACGGCGGGCTGCGTCGTGCCTCGTGGCGACGTGCTCGAACTGATCGACGACATCAAGGACGCTATTCCCGGTGAGCTCGACGACGCCCAGGACGTGCTGGACGCCCGCGACTCGCTGCTACACGAAGCCAAGACGCATGCGGACTCCCTGATGTCCTCGGCGACCACCGAGTCGGATTCACTGCTCAACCACGCCCGCTCGGAGGCCGACCGAATCCTGGCTGACGCGAAGGCCCAGGCAGACCGGATGGTCGGGGAGGCGCGCCAGCACAGCGAGCGGATGGTTGGCGAGGCCCGCGAGGAGTCGACGCGCATCGCCGCGGCGGCGAAACGCGAGTTCGAGGCCGCCACCGGCCGGGCCAAGTCCGAAGCCGACCGGCTCATCGAAAACGGCAACATCTCCTACGAGAAGGCCGTTCAAGAAGGGATCAAAGAACAACAGCGCCTGGTATCGCAGACTGAAGTCGTGCAGTCGGCCAACGCCGAGTCGGCGCGGCTGATCGACGCCGCCCACGTGGAGGCTGACCGGCTACGCGGCGAATGCGACATCTACGTCGACAGCAAGCTCGCCGAGTTCGAGGAGCACCTCAACACCACCCTGCGCTCGGTCAACCGTGGCCGCCACCAACTGCGCACCGCGGCCGGCGTACACGATTACGCGCAGCGGTAGCACTCCTACCAGCGGGCGAGCAAGCTGATAGCCCGCCAGTAGAATTGCGGACATGGCCCGGAAGCACCACCGCACGGAACAACCGGACCCGGGTTCGCCGCTCGTCGTCAACGTCGCACGGCTGGGACGACGCCCGGGATCGATGTTCGCGTTGCACGAGACGGTGGCCAGTCCCGCGCGCATCGGGCTGGAAATGATCGGAATTGCGCCCGACGCCCCGTTGGACCTCGACCTTCGGGTCGAGTCGGTCTCGGAAGGCGTGCTGGTCAGCGGGACGCTGTCGGCACCGATCACGGGCGAATGTGCACGCTGCCTGACGCCGTTCACCGAACGCATTGACGTCGATTTGACCGAGCTGTTCGCCTATCCGGACAGCCTCACCGAAGCGACCACCGAGGAGGACGAGGTCGGCCGGGTCGTCAACGACTTCGTCGACCTCCGACAGCCGATCGTCGACGCGGTTGGCTTGGAGCTGCCGTTCTCGCCGGTGTGCCGAACCGACTGCCCGGGACTGTGTCCCACGTGTGGTGTCGCGCTGGCGACCGCCGAGTCTGACCATCACCACGACGAAATCGACCCGCGCTGGACCAAACTCGCGACCATGCTGGGCTCGGACAAAGACGGCGTCGCCAATGAGTGATCTGCTTGACGCGCTTGAGGTCGATCTGCCCGACCAGTTGCTGACCCTGGCGCTGACCCACCGCAGTTACGCCTACGAACACGGCGGGCTGCCCACCAACGAACGCCTGGAATTTCTCGGTGACGCTGTGCTGGGTTTGACCGTGACCGACGAACTGTTCCACCGGCACCCCGAGCGCCCAGAGAGTGACCTGGCGAAAATGCGTGCCGGCGTGGTCAATACGCACGCGCTGGCCGACGTCGCGCGTTCGCTGACCGACGACGGGCTTGGAGCGCACCTGCTACTGGGGCGCGGCGAGCTGAAATCTGGCGGGACCGATAAATCCAGCATCCTCGCGGATAGCCTGGAGTCGCTGCTCGGTGCGATCTATCTGCACCACGGCATCGAAGCCGCCCGGAAGGTGATCCTGCGGCTGTTCAGTGAATTGCTGGACGCCGGTGGCCTTTTGGATTGGAAGACGAGCCTGCAGGAATTGGCCGCGGCCCGCGGCCTCGGCGCGGTGTCCTATCACGTCACCTCGACCGGTCCCGATCATCAGCGAGAATTCACCGCGGTGGTCGTCGTGATGGAGACCAGTTATGGGTCCGGAATCGGCCGGACCAAGAAAGAAGCCGAGCAGAAGGCCGCCGAAATGGCGTGCCAGGTGTTGGACCAACTCGACGGCGCCGTACCCGGGGAAACCGCCGGCTAGATGCCCGAACTACCCGAGGTCGAGGTGGTGCGGCGCGGATTGCAGACCCACGTAGTGGGCAAGACCATCACCGCCGTGCGAGTGCACCACCCCCGCGCCGTGCGCCGCCACGAGGCCGGCCCGGCCGACCTGACCGCGCGGCTGCTGGACGCCCGGATCACCGGGAGCGACCGACGCGGCAAATATCTGTGGCTCACCCTGGACGGCCCGAGCGGCGTCGACCAAGCGCTCGTCGTGCACCTCGGTATGAGCGGACAGATGCTGCTCGGAGACGTCCCCAACGCCGGTCATCTGCGCATCGCCGCGCTCCTCGACGACGGCACCACGCTGAGCTTCGTCGACCAGCGGACGTTCGGCGGCTGGCTGTTGGCCGATCTGGTCACCGTACACGGCAGCGTCGTCCCGGTGCCGGTCGCGCACGTGGCACGCGATCCGCTGGATCCGCGCTTCGGCATCGACGCGGTGGTGAAAGTGTTGCGGCGCAAGCACTCTGAGATCAAACGGCAGCTGCTCGACCAGACCGTGGTGTCGGGAATCGGCAACATCTATGCCGACGAGGCGCTGTGGCGGGCGAAGGTCAACGGCGCACGGCTGGCCGAGGCGCTGACCCGCAAGCAGCTCACGATGGTGCTGGAAGCCGCCGCAGAGGTGATGCGCGACGCGCTGGCGCAGGGTGGCACGTCGTTCGACTCGCTGTACGTCAACGTCAACGGCCAGTCCGGCTACTTCGACCGATCGCTGAACGTGTATGGCCGCGAAGGGAAGCCGTGCAAGCGCTGCGGCGCGGTCATCCGCCGGGAGAAGTTCATGAACCGCTCGTCGTTCTATTGCCCCCGCTGTCAGCCGCGGCCGCGGAGCTGATGCCGGCTGACACGGTCACGCACGGTAGAAAGAAGCCTATGACGGAACTGTGGGTCGAGCGCACCGGAGTGCGCCGTTACACCGGTCATAGCTCGCGGGGCGCGGAGGTGCTCGTCGGCTCCGAAGACGTCGACGGGGTTTTCACGCCGGGCGAGCTGATGAAGATCGCGCTCGCGGCCTGCAGCGGGATGTCCAGCGACGGACCGTTGGCCCGCCGGCTCGGCGACGCCTACCAGGCGACCGTCCGGGTGTCCGGCGACGCCGACCGTGAGCAAGAGGTATACCCGCTGCTTGAGGAGGCGCTTGAAATCGACCTGTCGGGTTTGGCTGACGCCGAGACGGCGCGCGTTCTCACCGTGGTCCAGCGCGCCGTGGACCAGGTGTGCACGGTCGGGCGAACGCTGAAATCGGGAACGAAAGTCAACTTCCGGGTCGTAGATGTCGGACATTGACGACGTCCGGCTCACCGCATGGGTGCACGGCCGGGTGCAAGGCGTCGGTTTCCGATGGTGGACCCGCTCGCGCGCGCTGGAGCTGGGCCTGACCGGCTACGCCGCCAACTTTCCCGACGGCCGGGTGATGGTGGTCGCGCAGGGTTCGCGTGACGCGTGTGAACGGCTGTTACTGGAGTTGCAGGGCGGAAAAACACCAGGCCACGTCGACACAGTTGTGGTCGACTGGTCGCCGCGCGGCGAAGCCATCAGCGGCTTCACCGAGCGGTAGTCTGGCTCGCCGTGTACCTCAAGAGTCTGACGCTGAAGGGCTTCAAGTCCTTCGCCTCGCCGACGACTCTGCGGTTTGAGCCCGGCATCACCGCAGTGGTCGGCCCTAACGGGTCCGGCAAGTCCAACGTGGTCGACGCGCTGGCCTGGGTGATGGGGGAGCAGGGCGCCAAGACGTTGCGCGGCGGCAAGATGGAGGACGTCATCTTCGCAGGCACCTCGTCTCGCGCTCCGCTGGGGCGCGCCGAGGTCACCGTCACCATCGACAACTCCGACAACGCGTTGCCAATCGAATACTCCGAGGTGTCGATCACCCGCCGGATGTTCCGCGACGGAGCCAGCGAGTACGAAATCAACGGCAGCACCTGCCGTTTGATGGATGTCCAGGAACTACTGAGCGACTCGGGCATCGGCCGCGAAATGCATGTGATCGTGGGGCAGGGCAAGCTCAGCGAAATCCTGGAATCCCGGCCCGAAGATCGTCGGGCATTCATCGAGGAAGCCGCCGGTGTGCTCAAACACCGCAAGCGCAAAGAAAAAGCCGTCCGCAAACTCGAGTCGATGTCGGCGAACCTGGCCCGGTTGAACGACCTGACCACCGAGCTGCGCCGCCAGCTCAAACCGCTTGGCCGCCAAGCTGAAGTGGCCCGGCGGGCCCAAACCATCCAGGCCGATCTGCGTGATGCCCGGCTGCGGTTGGCCGCCGACGACGTGGTCACCCGCCAAGGCGAGCTCAACAACACCAACCAGGCCGAGGCGATGCTGCGCCGCGAGCACGACGAAGCCTCGGCCCGGATGGCGGTGGCGTCCGAAGAGCTGGCCGCCCACGAGACGGCGTTGACGGCATTGTCCGAGCGCGCCGAATCCGCCCAGCAGACCTGGTTTCAGTTGTCCGCCTTGGCCGAACGGGTCGGAGCGACCGTGCGGATCGCCAGTGAGCGCGCGCAGCATCTGGATATCGAGACCACGTCGACCGGTGGCCCCGATCCCGACGAATTGGAGGCCGAGGCCGCCGAGGTGGCCGCCGCCGAGCAGCAGCTGCTGGGCGAACTGGCCGCTACCCGCACCCGGCTTGATGCCGCCCGTGCGGAGCTGGCCGACCGCGAACGGGCCGCCACCGAAGCCGAGCAGGCCCACGTGGCGGCGGTGCAGGCCGAGGCCGACCGCCGCGAAGGCTTGGCGCGACTGGCCGGCCAGGTGGAGACCATGCGGGCGCGGGTCGAGTCGATCGACGACGGCGTGGCCAAGCTGTCGGAGCGCATCGAGGAAGCCGCTGCGCGTGCCCAGCAGGCCAAGGCCGAGTTCGAAACCGTGCAGGGCCGGGTCGGTGAGCTCGACCAAGGCGAGGTCGGACTCGACGAGCATCACGACCGGACGATCGCCGCGTTGCGGTTGGCCGACGCGCGGGTCGCCGAACTGCAATCCGCTGAGCGCGGCGCCGAACGTCAAGTGGCTTCCCTGCGGGCCCGCATCGACGCCTTGTCCGTGGGCCTGGAGCGCAAAGACGGGGCCGCCTGGCTCACTCAAAACCGAAGCAGCGCGGGAATTTTCGGCTCTGTTGCGAAGCTTGTCAAAGTGCAGTCGGGTCATGAGGCCGCGCTGGCCGCGGTGCTCGGCGCAGCCGCCGACGCGCTGGCCGCCGACAGCTTCACCGCGGCGGCAGATGCGGTGACCGCGCTGAAACAGGCCGACGGCGGCCGGGCGGCCATCGTGCTGAGCGACTGGCCCGCACACGATCGCGCGCCGGCGGGCGCGCTGCCCGACGGCGCGCGCTGGGCGCTGGACCTCGTCGAGGCGCCGACCCGGTTGCGCGGCGCGCTGGTGGCCATGCTTTCCGGCGTCGCTGTGGTCGGCGGCCTGAGTGAGGCGATGAATCTCGTTGCGGCGCAGCCACGTTTGCGCGCAGTCACCCGCGACGGCGATCTGGTGGGGGCCGGTTGGGTCAGCGGCGGTTCGGACCGGAAACCCTCCACGCTGGAGATCACCTCCGAAATCGCCAAGGCGCGTGCCGAACTCGCCGCAGCCGAGACGCAAACCAGCGAGCTCGTCGCGGCGTTGTCCGGGGCGATGAGCGAGCAGGCCGCTCGCCAGGACTCCGCCGAGCAGGCTTTGGCTGCGCTCAACGAGTCCGACGCGGCCATCTCGGCGATCTACGAGCAGCTCGGTCGAATGGGTCAGGACGCCCGCGCCGCCGACGAGGAGTGGCGCAGGCTGACGCGCCAACGCGAGGAGTTGGAGACCGGGCGTGCCGAGACCCTCGGTGAACTCGGCGAACTCGAGACCCGGTTGAGCAACGTCGAACAGACCCAACACGTCACGGCCGAGCCCGTCGACCGTCACCAGATAGCGGCCGCGGCTGAGGCCGCCCGCGGTGTCGAGGTGGAAGCCCGGTTGGCGGTGCGGACCGCCGAAGAACGCGCCAATGCCGTTCGCGGAAAGGCGGATTCGCTGCGCCGCGCTGCCGCCGCGGAGCGCGAGGCGAGGGTGCGGGCCCAGCAGGCCCGCGCCGCGCGCCAGCACGCGGCCGCGATGGCTGCCGCGGTTGCCGACGCCGGACGTCAGCTGGCCGCCCGACTGGGGCAAGTGGTCGGGGCCGCGTCGCGACACCGCGACCTGCTGGCCGCCGAGCGCCACCAGCGGTCGGCGGCGATGGCGGCGGTCCGCGACGAGGTCAACACGCTGGGCACCCGGATCGGCACGCTGACCGAATCGCTGCACCGCGACGAGGTGGCCAAAGCCCAAGCGGCGCTGCGCATCGAGCAGCTCGAACAAATGGTGCTCGAGCAATTCGGCATGGCGCCCGACGTCCTGGTCGCCGAATACGGCCCGCAAGTGTCGCTGCCGCCGACCGAGCTGGAGATGGCCGAATACGAGCAAGCCCGCGAGCGCGGCGAACAGGTGACGGCGCCGGCCCCGCTGCCGTTCGACCGGCCCACCCAGGAACGTCGCGCCAAACGGGCCGAACGAGAGCTGGCTGAGTTGGGCCGGGTCAATCCGCTGGCGCTGGAGGAGTTCGCCGCGCTGGAAGAGCGTTACAACTTTCTGTCCACCCAACTCGAGGACGTCAAGGGCGCGCGCAAAGATCTGCTGGACGTGGTGGCCGATGTCGACGCCCGCATCCTGCAGGTGTTCACCGAGGCCTACGTCGATGTGGAGCGGGAATTCCAAGGGGTTTTCGCCGCGCTGTTTCCCGGCGGCGAGGGCCGTCTGCTGCTGACAAACCCCGACGACATGCTCACCACCGGGATCGAGGTCGAGGCCCGTCCACCCGGCAAGAAGGTCAAGCGGCTGTCGCTGCTGTCCGGAGGGGAGAAGGCGCTGACCGCGGTGGCGATGCTCGTCGCCATCTTCCGGGCCCGGCCATCGCCGTTCTACATCATGGACGAGGTCGAGGCCGCGCTCGACGACACCAACCTGCGTCGGCTGCTCGGCCTGTTCGAGCTGCTGCGGGCCAAGTCGCAGCTGATCGTCATCACTCACCAGAAGCCGACCATGGAAGTCGCCGATTCGCTCTACGGCGTGACGATGCGCGACGATGGCATTACCGCGGTGATCTCTCAACGCATGCGCGGCCAGCAGGTCAACCAGCTGGTCACGACTACCTAAGCGAGGAACACGTTGCCGCAAGGTCTGTGGATCGCGATTGCGGTCGCTGCCGCACTGATCGTTATCGCCGTCCTGGTGCTGGGGCTGCTGCGTTATCGCCGTCGTCAGATCACCCTGTCGGCCGGCGAGCAGACACCAACCCTGGATCGTTCCGGCGGCTACACCGCGTCATCAGGAATCACGTTCAGCCGCACCGAAACTCCCGACCTTATCGACACCACGGGGCTGCCCGCTGTCGGTGACGACGCCACCATTCCGCGCGATGCGCCGAAGCGCACGGTCTCCGATGTGCAACTGCCCGGGCCTGATACGACCACACCGCCGGCCGAGCCGGCGCCACCGGTCGAGCCCGCACCTGCCACGGAGGCACCTGCCGCTGAGGAGATCGTCCCGCCGGAGGGGCGGCTGGAGCGACTACGCGGCCGGCTGGCCAGATCGCAGAATGCATTGGGCCGCAGCCTCTTAGG
>NZ_DASXHW010000309.1:0-2767 GCF_036488105.1 Mycobacterium sp.
CACGGTGCTGAATTGATGGCGGCCCGGATGGCGCTGGTGAACGAACTGGCGCCGGAGGTACAGAAGAGTTATCAGCGGTTGGCGCCGGCGTCGCGGCCGGCGTCGATCAGCTACCACGCCAGCGTCGATATCGAACAAGACCGCCCAGACGTGGAACTGCTGCGCACCGCCCTGCTGGAGAAAATGGCCGTACGCCGCGACGCCGAACTCGAACGGGGCGTGTGCCTGGTGGGCCCGCACCGCGATGATCTAGAGCTGCGGCTCGGCGAGCAACCCGCGAAAAGCTTTGCCAGCCACGGGGAATCGTGGTCGATGGCATTGGCGCTGCGATTGGCCGCCTACGAATTGCTGCGTGCCGAGGGAAGCGATCCGGTGCTATTGCTCGACGACGTGTTCGCCGAACTCGACACCGGCCGCCGCGAAGCCCTGGCCGCCGCGGCCGCCTCCGCCGAGCAGGTGCTGGTGACCGCGGCCGTTCCCGACGACATCCCGCGGGATTGGCTGGCCGACCGGGTGGACATCACCCTCACCGACGGCGACAGCGGGCCGGCGTCGGCGGTGGTCACCGAGATGGATGAGGAGGAGGACGGCAGTTGAATGCCGACGACGACACCCCGGAACCCGGTGCGGAACCACCCGAGCATCTGAGCGGAATGGCCGGCATGGATCTGGTCCGCCGGGTTCTTGAAGAGGCCCGCGGCATCGCCCGCACGCAAGGAAAAGATGTCGGCCGCGGCCGCCGGCTGCCGCCCACCCGACGTGTCGCCGGCACCGGAAACCGACGCCGGTGGTCAGGACCAGGCCCGGACGCGCGCGATCCGCAGCCGCTGGCGAGTGCTACCCGCGACGTGGCGAAGAAGCGAGGCTGGTCATCGCGGGTCGCCGAAGGAGCGGTCTTCGGGCGGTGGCCAACAGTGGTCGGCTCGAACATCGCCGACCACGCGACACCGACCAACTTGCGCGACGGGGTGCTGACCGTCGCGGCCGAGTCGACGGCCTGGGCCACCCAATTACGAATCATCCAGAACCAAGTGCTGGCCAAGATCGCCGCGGAGGTCGGCGACGGTGTGGTGAACAGCCTGAGAATCACCGGGCCGGTCGCGCCGTCGTGGCGCAAAGGACCGCTACACATCGCCGGGAGAGGCCCGCGCGACACCTACGGGTGACCCGCCGGGAGATTCGCTGAGGGCCGTCACAACGCGGGAAACCGCCTTGTCAAGCGTCAGGACGCAGCCCAGCGCGAAAAATTCCGCACACGGCGCAGATAGCTGTGTAGAAACGCCCCTACAGAATCGGTCCGAGACCACGTTGACGGTAGACTGACAAGGAACCAGCGCAGAGTCATCGGACTGCCCGCGCGCAATCCCAAGGAGAGCCTTCCGAACGTGGCTGCCCAGAAGAAGAATCCGAAAGAGTACGGCGCCGACTCCATCACGATTTTGGAGGGACTGGAAGCGGTCCGCAAACGCCCCGGCATGTACATCGGCTCCACCGGCGAGCGCGGATTGCACCACTTGGTTTGGGAAGTCGTCGACAACGCGGTCGATGAGGCGATGGCTGGCTACGCCGACACCGTCGACGTCAAGATTCTGGAGAACGGCGGCGTCCAGGTGACCGACAATGGCCGCGGGATCCCGGTCGCCACCCACGCCACCGGTGTCCCCACCGTCGACGTCGTGATGACCCAACTGCACGCCGGCGGCAAATTCGGCGGCGACGACGGCGCGTATGCGGTGTCGGGTGGTTTGCACGGGGTGGGCGTCTCGGTGGTCAACGCGTTGTCCAGCCGACTCGAGGTGGAGATCTCCCGCGACGGCTTCGAGTGGTACCAGACCTACGACCACTCCGAACCCGGCACCCTCAAGCAGGGCGACAAGACCAAAAAGACCGGTACGACGGTCCGGTTCTGGGCCGACCCCGGGATCTTCGAAACGACGAACTACGACTTCGAGACCGTGGCCCGCCGACTTCAGGAGATGGCCTTCCTGAACAAAGGCCTGACGATCAACCTCACCGACGAGCGCGTTACTAGGGAAGAGGTCGTCGACGAAGTCGTCAGCGACACCGCCGAAGCCCCGAAATCCGCGGAAGAAAAGGCCGCGGAATCCGTTGGGCCGCACAAGGTCAAACACCGGACGTTCCACTATCCGGGCGGCCTGGTCGACTACGTCAAGCACATCAACCGGACCAAGAACCCGATCCACGCCAGCATCGTGGATTTCTCCGGGAAAGGCCCCGGCCACGAAGTCGAGATCGCGATGCAGTGGAACGGCGGCTACTCGGAGTCGGTGCACACCTTCGCCAACACGATCAACACCCACGAGGGCGGTACCCACGAGGAGGGCTTCCGGGCAGCGCTGACGACGGTGGTGAACAAGTACGCCAAAGACAAGAAGCTGCTGAAAGACAAGGACCCCAACCTCACCGGCGACGACATTCGCGAGGGCCTGGCCGCGGTGATCTCGGTGAAGGTCAGCGAACCGCAGTTCGAGGGCCAGACCAAGACGAAGCTGGGCAACACCGAGGTGAAGTCGTTCGTGCAGAAGATCTGCAACGAGCAGCTGTCGCACTGGTTCGAGGCCAATCCCGCCGACGCCAAGACGGTGCTGAATAAAGCGGTGTCGTCGGCGCAGGCGCGCATCGCCGCCCGCAAGGCGCGAGAGTTGGTGCGGCGTAAGAGCGCAACCGACTTGGGCGGTCTGCCAGGCAAGTTGGCCGACTGCCGTTCCACCGACCCGAAACGCTCGGAACTGTATGTGGTGGAGGG
>NZ_DASXHW010000329.1:0-21596 GCF_036488105.1 Mycobacterium sp.
GTGATGTAGTTGCGGTGCTTGCACACCTCGCACGCCAAGGTGATCTTGGGCCGTACGTCGGTACTGGAGGCCACGTCGGTTCTCTTTTCGGGTTTTCGTTCGTTGTTGTCTTGTAGCGATGGCCGGACTCGAACCGGCGACCTAACGATTATGAGTCGTTCGCTCTAACCGACTGAGCTACACCGCCTCGGGACTGCTTTGTCTTCGTTCCGGGCCGCCTGCCTGCTCGGCGTCCACCGAGCCCCCTAACGGAATCGAACCGTTGACCTTTTCCTTACCATGGAAACGCTCTACCGACTGAGCTAAGGGGGCCGCACCCGAGCGACCATTTGGGTTACGCCTCGGGCCTAAAAGAGGGTACAGCCTGCTCCGCAAGGGCACCAAACGGTGAGGTTTACCCCGCGTCGCGGGCCCGCTTAGGCTGAGCGGGTGCCTGACACCGACCGGTTGTACTTCCGCCAACTGCTTTCCGGCCGCGACTTCGCCCAGGGCGACGGGATCGCGGCGCAGATGCGCAACTTCGCCTACCTGATCGGTGACCGGCAGACCGGTGACTGCGTGGTGGTCGATCCCGCGTACGCGGCCGGCGATCTGGTCGACCTGCTCGAGGCCGATGGCCTGCATCTTTCCGGCGTGCTGGTCACGCACCACCACCCCGACCATGTCGGTGGCTCGATGATGGGCTTCGAGCTGAAGGGGCTGGCTGAGCTGCTCGAGCGGGTCAGCGTTCCGGTTCACGTCAATTCCCAAGAAGCCCAGTTCGTTTCGCGGATAACCGGAATTCCGATGAGCGATCTCACCTCGCATGAGCACGGCGACAAGGTCAGCGTCGGCGCCATCGACATCGAACTGCTGCACACGCCCGGTCACACGCCGGGCAGCCAATGCTTTCTGCTCGACGGCCGGCTGGTAGCCGGCGACACGTTGTTTTTGGAAGGATGCGGGCGCACCGACTTTCCTGGCGGGGATTCCGATGAGATCTTTCGCAGCCTGCAAAAACTTGCTCAGTTATCTGGTGATCCGACAGTATTTCCCGGACACTGGTATTCGCTTGAACCGAGTGCCTCACTGTCAGAGGTCAAGCGCTCTAATTACGTTTACCGTGTCGCTAATCTCGAACAGTGGCGAACACTGATGGGTGGATAGTTGTGCTCCGACGGGTCCTCCAGCGAATTTTCGTGCCCTTAAATGCTGTGATATAAGCGGAGGATGGGGATGGGTTGGATTCACGATCGGTGGGACCAGATAGCGGATACGGGTTCCGCTACCTGGCTGGCGTGGGCCGTGTGGGCTTTGCTCGCGCTCGGTGTTATTGCCCTCGTGTACACCAACGTTCAATTTCGGCGCAATCGTCGATTGGCTTCTGAAGAAAACCGGCCGCACGTCGGGATGTTCATGGAGCCGCACGCCGCGGACTGGCATGTGATCGAACTGGTCGTCCGGAATTTCGGAAAGACCCCGGCCTACGACGTGTCATTCACCTTTCCGCACCCGCCGACCGTCGCCGAATACGAGAACGCCACGGACGGCTATGCCGATGTCGTCGAACTGCAACTCCCCCGCCAGTTGCCGACCCTGGCACCCGGCCAGGAATGGCGCACGGTGTGGGATTCGGCGCTCGACCGCACCGAACTGGGCGAGGGCATCGAATCGCGGTTCCCGGGCACGGTGACCTACTACGACCGCGTCGAGATTCCCCGCGGCTGGAAGCTCTGGCTCCCACGCCGGCGCGCCCTGGAGACCAAGGTGGTGCTCGACTGGGCGTCGTTGCCACCGGTCCAGCGCATCGAGTTGATGACCAACCACGACCTGGCCAAGCGGGAGAAGCAGAAGCTGGAACTGTTGCGCAGCCTGCTGACCTATTTCCACTACGCCACCAAGGAAACTCGCGCCGACGTGTTCCGCGCGGAGATCGAGCGCATCAACCGTGCGGTCGACGAAACCAAGGACCGCTGGCGCACGCGGCAGATCGAGGCGCCGCCAACTGACGTCAGCCTGCGCTGGGGTAACGCCGAGGAGGAACTCGGCAAGCATCGCGGCGAGCGGGTCTGATTCAATCGACTCCATGAGCGACGGTCCGGTCAGTTATCGCCTCGACGATTCCATCGCGTTCATCACGATGGACGACGGCAAAGTCAACGTTCTCGGCCCGACGATGCAACAGGCCCTCAACGAGGCGCTCGACCACGCCGACCGCGACGACGCCGGCGCCGTCGTGATCGCCGGAAACCAGCGGGTTTTCAGCGGCGGGTTCGACCTGAAGATCCTGACGTCCGGTGAGATCCAGCCCGCAATCGACATGCTCAAGGGCGGCTTCGAGCTTTCCCATCGGCTGCTGTCCTACCCCAAGCCGGTGGTGATGGCCTGCACCGGCCACGCCATTGCGATGGGCGCTTTCCTGCTGGCCAGCGGCGATCACCGAATTGCGGCCCCCGCGTACAACATTCAGGCCAACGAGGTAGCAATCGGCATGACGATCCCCTACTCAGCCCTGGAAGTGATGAAGCTGCGACTGACGCGGTCGGCCTACCAGCAGGCGGCCGTGCTGGCGAAGACGTTCTTCGGCGAGACCGCGGTGGCCGCCGGCTGGATCGACGAGATCGTGCTGCCCGACATGGTGCTCAGCCGCGCCGAGGAAGCCGCCCGCGACTTCGCGACGCTCAAGCAGCACGCGCACGTGGGCACGAAGCTGCGGACCCGGGCCGAGGCGCTCACCGCGATTCGCGCCGGAATCGACAATATGGCAGCCGAATTCGAGGTTTAGCCGCTTACGCGACTGGTCGCCGGAAGCGCTCGAGATAGTCATCCCAGTCCCAGGACTTCAAAAACGCTTCGGCCGCATCGTAGCCGCTCTGATAGAGCTCCTGCATCTGCTTGGTGCCGATGTTGAAGTCGAGAAAACCGACCTTCGAGGAGTCGACGCGGATTGCCCGCGAGTCGACCCACGGTTGATTCAGGTAGGTCTGGTCGCGACCGACGATCATCGTGGTGATCAGCGCTTCGATTAGCGGTGGGCCGCCGAAGAGCCAATTCACCGGCCTCAGAACCGGAATCACTTTGTCGTTGCCTTGCGGAAGGTTGGGCAACAGCGTGACCCCGAAGGTCGGCCACCGCGGCAGCTTGCCATCACGGCGGTCGAACGAGTCGATGGGGAAGTTCGACAGCATGCCGCCGTCGACCAGTGTGGACGTCAGGCCGCTCGCGCTGGTCAACTTGGTGGTTCGGAAGAAGAACGGAATCGACATCGACGCGCGGACCGCGTCGGCGACCAACTGCTCGTCGGGGTCCAGTCCGTACAGCCTGCGGTAGTCCCACGGCAACCGAACCAGCTGGCCGGTCGTCACGTCGGACGCGGTGACCACGAGCCGGTAGCGCTGCTCTGGCGGCAGGTTCGCGGCGTCGAGGGCCAGGTCGCCGAAGGTGCGGACGCCGAGGTTTGCCAGCTCGGAGCGAATCCACTCGTGAGCGTAATCGCCCTGGTAGATCCCGGTTTCGCTCAGCACGCCCCAGGCGGGGCCGAGCAGCGGAATGCCGGTAACACGCGTCGGGTCGAGGAATTTTTTATAGGGCAGCGTCATGGTGAGACGCTCGACCTGCCCGGGGGTCAGTTCGTCGGCGCCGGCGGCCAGGATCGCGCCGACGATCGAGCCGGCCGATGTGCCGGATACCCGTTGAATCGCATATCCCGCTTCCATCAGCGCGACAGTGGCGCCGGCCAAGCCGATGCCCTTGACGCCGCCACCCGAGAGGACGAGGTCCGCCTTGAGTTCGGTGGTCACTCTGCGAACTGTAGCCGTTAGGCCAGACGAAGCTCGTTCGGCTCCGCTGTGGATAGCGTCACGGTCGGGTGGGCCAGTGCAAGGACCGCCTCGTAGCGCTGCGTGACGTCGTCACGGTCGGACTGATCACCGACCGTGGCCAGGCTGGACCGCTGGATCGCCTCGGCCTGGCGGATCAACGGGGTCTGGAGTGCGCGGTCAGGAGTTTGTTCCATGATCTTCGCCAGCGCCTCGAGTTGCCGGATCATGATGGCGGGCATTCCAACTGCGGCCTGGCGGATGGTATCGAACGTGCGCTCCACCAGCCGCTCGAAATCGGGCTGGTAGGCGATGACGCGGATGTTGCCCTCAGCGTCGCGGCGGATCCGCTGTGGGCGCCATGAGGTGGAAATTCGGCACAAGCCATCGGCGATCCAGTCGACGCAGGTCATCCCGGTGAACGTGTCGTTGACTGCAGGCGATAGTGCGCGCAAACCGATCTCGACCAGTTGATCGAAGCCGAACGAAATGTCCTGTGGGAGTGTGCGATAGGCACCCGTGATGTGGCCCAGCGCAAGCCTCACGGCGACAGAGTCGGCAGCCTCGGGCGGCCACACTCGGGCGATCACCTGACCAGCGACCACGAAATGCCCAGGGCGGAAGGGTAACTGAATGACCGCATCGGCCTGGGTAGCGATCTTCAGCAGCGAATCATGGCGGACGACCTGGAGATAGCCGCTGCGCGGCGTGCGGATCGGGGCACCAGACTCGGCCAACCGGGCACACAATTCCTCGTGCGACGGGCCGCGCGCGGTGCCGACCCCGAACTCGGCACCCCGATCCAGCGCCGTGATCTCCTTGTCCAAGGTTGCCGCAATGCGGGCAATCACCACCGGAAGCTGGATCATCGAAGCGATGTGATTGAGGAAGAAGATCAGTACCGCCACGTCAGCCAACGTCAGCATGAACGTCACCGTGATCGACAAATGCGGAACGAAATCACCGTGCGGGCCGCCGCCCACCGAAACCAGAGCGACCATCGCGTAGCAAAACGACGCGACGAATGTTCCCAACGAAAGTTGAGTTCCCGGATCGCGCACGAAGTTGCGCAGCATCCGCGGCCCGAACTGCGTTGAAGCCAGCGTCAGCGCCACGATGGTGATCGAGAAGACGATGCCGACCACGGTGATGATCGCCGCCGCGACCGTGGCCAACACGACTCGGGCCGAATCGGCGCTGCCCTGAAGCACCCACGACGGGAACTGGATCAATCCGTCATAAGCCGAGCGATCGATCGTGTAGGTGATGCCGAACAGCCCGACTATCCCAATCGTCTGCAGCACCGGGACGAGCCACAGGTTGGTCCGAAGTTGCTCCCGTCGCCAATCAGCCTCGAAGTATGGACCGCGCATTTACCAAAAGCTAAGCGTGCGCGGCCTGCTGCGCGCGTTTATTGACGATATATTTACGGGCTCGCCGAAACCCAGTCGTAAGGAAGGAATTTTCCGTCGAACGTCACCACGACACGGTCGCCGGACGGGTGCGGCCTCTTCTGCAGGTCGACGCTGAAGTTGATCGCGCTCATGATGCCGTCGCCGAACTGCTCGTGGATGAGCTCTTTGAGCGCCGGGCCGTAGACCTGCAAGGCTTCGTAGAAGCGGTAGATGGTCGGATCGGTGGGCACCGCGGTGGGCAGCGCGGCGCGCGTGGGCACCGCGGCCAGCAGCGGGATCGCCGACGGGTCGAGGCCCAGCATCTCGACCAGCACCTTGCCGAGTTCGGCGGGAATGGGGTGCTGGCCGAGTAGCGCCGACGTGGTCCACACGACCGGTCGATCGATGGCGTCGGCCAACTCCTGCCAGGTCAGGCCCTTGGCCAGGCGGGCGACCACAATCTGCTCGGTGATCTCGTTGCGCGTCATGGTTACCAGCATGGACCTCGGCGTTGCCTGCCGGCATGGATATCTGAACCATTAGGTGCTAATTGGTTTTGACACCACATGTGATATCACCTCGCAACCAATGCTGCCCCGCTGACGCGAGCCAGATGGGATTCGTCAGGGCGACCATCGCTCCGAACGGACGTCGTTGCGCTTCGCGGATCTCCACGCGTGCGAAGCGTGCCGAAGCGGCGTCCAGTTCCCACTGCATCCGGGCGCGATCCGGTCCGATCGTCGCCCGTCGCACCCGGCCCTCGGCGGTAATCAACGCGATGTCGGTACCGGCTGCACCGCTGATCACCGCGGTCACCGTTACCCGGCCGTCGGAAGGTACTCGCAACGTTTGCCCTGGACCGGCCACGCCGTCACCGGTTGGACCAGACGCCGTCAACTCCAGCGCTACATCGCGTGATCGCGCGAGATACGAACGGCCGCGGCGCAATCCATCGATGATCGCGGGTGTCGAGAGTTCCTCTGCGTGCACGACAGTCTGGGGCAAGCCGACCTGCTGGTGTTTGCCGTGCGAATCGCTGCCGCCGACTGCGGTGACCCGTCGTCCCTGTCGCAATAGCCGCTGCCAGGTGCGAAGCGAGAGTTCATCGTCCAGATTCCAACGGCCGTTCCACACCTCGAGCGCGTCGACGTTGTCGAAGCCGAACTCCCAGGCTGCCCCCGGTAGCGGCACGGACGGATGTGCGGCGACCACCAGACCGCCCCCGTCGCGAACCTCGGCGGCGAAGCGCGGAAATACCCCGTCGGCTGGCCCGTACCGCCAATCGACCCAGGCGCGCGGCGCCAGGCCGACGGCAAGCCAGTGCCCGTGGCGGGTGGTCACCTCCTCGCCAGGGATCACCAGCAGACCGGGTGTGTGACACGTCGGCCATACTCGATTGGCCGAGTTGGTGTTGTGTTCGGTCGAGACAATGAAGTCCAGCCCGCTGGTGCGTGCGGCTGACGCGAGTTCCTCGGGATGGCGCTCGCCGTCGGAGTGAACGGTGTGCAGGTGCAGATCCCCGCGATACCAGCGCGGGCCGGTCGCCGAAGGGACGGAAATCGGCTGCACGGCTTCGTTTTCCGGCAGCCGGCTCGCGGATGGTCCACGCTCCAGGGTGACGCGTGCCTCCCACGCCATCCCCCACGGGCTCAGGACCACCGGTCCGAGCGCCACCACCCAGGGACCCGGCTCGATCGGGCCGGCCAAATAGCCTGGGGTGGCATACACACTGGAGATCTCGAAGTGGTCGCGCGCTCCGCCCGACCAGCCCCGGAATCCGGCGGCATTTCCCAGGTCGTGGCCGGCCGGGCCAAAGATACCTAAGTCCAATACATTTCGAGCGACGCCGGCGAACGAGAAGCTCTGATGAGAGGTGGAAACCCGAATGCGCTGAACACCTGTCGGCACGTCGAACGGCAGGTAAGCCCAGCGGTAGATACCAAAACCGAATCGTCCTGAAAACGCTAACTCGATCGCACCGGGGGCGACCGTCGCGATGCCCATGGCCCCATGATGGGCCATGAGGAGGTAACCATCAGTTACATCGACACGAACGCTCGCTGTCGTGCTGCTTGCAATCAGTGGCTCGGATTGCACTCAGCCGTTCGAGGCCTGAGGATCAGGCTGGTCGCGTCCCCCTGCCGACAATCGTTGCGGCCCAGGTGAATCCGAGCGATCCGCCGCACCGAACGCGGCGTTGCAGATCCCGGGCTGCGAGCCGAATGGTCAGCCGTGGGTGTGCGCGATCAGCACGTCGATCTTGGCGCGCCGGGCGACAGCGCCAGGTATGGAGAACACCCGGCCGATGATCGCGGCTCCGGTGTCCAGCCCGACATTGCCAACCACCAGCAGATCGGCGCCTACTTCCTCAGCAAGATCCACCAACGTATGAACGGGAGCGCCCTTGACCGGGCGATCCTCGATGTTGGTCGCCCCTGCCGCCTTTGCGCGATCGTGTGCATCGTGCAACATCGCGTAGACAGGCGCGGCTCCGGAGACCTTGTAGCCCTCCTTCCCGAGGACATCGGCGGCGCGTAAATCGTCTTTCGCCGGTAGGTAGCCCGTCGCGATGACCAGCTTTGCGTTGGACTCGGCCGCAATCCTGCCGGCCCGGTCGACCGCGAGCAGCGACGACTCGGAGCCGTCGGTGCCGACCAGCACCGTTGTATAGGTCGCCATGTGCCCTCCGCAGCGTCGTTGGCAATGTCCTCCAGAGACCGTAGCGCCGCTGGCCATCCTGGCCGGAAGTTTCGGCCAGATTTGCATCCGGTCGCGCTCGATCGGCCTTTTTCGCCGCGTACGGTGAGGCGGTGGCCGACATTGACCGCAGCCGCAGGATCGCGGCCGACCCCCAGGCCGTCTGGGATGTGCTCGCCGACTTCGGCTCGATCAGTTCGTGGGCGGACAACATCGACCACTCGTGCATCCTCAATCAGGGCAGCGAGCCGACCGGGACCACACGGCGAGTTCAGATCGGCCGCAACGCCCTGGTGGAGACGATCACCGAGTTCGACACCACGCGCGCGCTCGCCTACGACGTCGAAGGCCTGCCCAAACGGGTGCGCCGGTTCAACAACCGATGGAGCCTGCGTCCGGCAGCCGACGGCGGCACTGTCGTCACGCTGATCAGCACCGTCGAAATCGGTTCTGGCCCAATGCACAAGCTCGCCGAGCGAGCGGTGTGTCGCGTTCAAGTCCGACAGTCCGACGTCATGCTCGCCGGTCTTGCCGACCGATTGGAAAAGCCTCGTGACTAATCAGCCCGACGTCATCATCCTGATGACCGATGAGGAACGCGCGATACCGCCGTATGAGTCACCCGAGGTGCTCGCCTGGCGCGGCCGGACTCTGCCCGGCCGCAAGTGGTTCGACGAGCACGGCGTCAGCTTTACCCGGCACTACACCGGCTCGCTGGCCTGCGCGCCCAGTCGCCCAACGATTTTCACCGGCCATTACCCCGATCTGCATGGCGTCACCCAGACCGACGGCCTCGGCAAGATGCCCGACGATTCGCGCATGCGCTGGCTGCGCCCCGGCGAAGTGCCCACGATGGGCAACTGGTTCCGCGCCGCGGGCTACGACACCCATTACGACGGCAAGTGGCACATCTCGCACGCCGACATCCACGACGCCGACGGGAGCGTGCTGGCGACCAATGACGCCGGCGGCGTCGTCGACCACGACGCGGTGCAGCGCTACCTCGACGCCGATCCCCTTGGCCCGTTCGGCTTTTCGGGATGGGTCGGGCCGGAGCCGCACGGCGCGCTGCCGGGTAACGCGGGCATCCGCCGCGACCCGTTGGTCGCCGACCGCGTCGTCACCTGGCTGATCGACCGGTATACCCGCCGCCGCGCCGGCGACGCCGCCGCGCGACGTCCGTTCCTGTTGGTGGCCAGCTTCGTCAACCCGCACGACATCGTGTTGTTTCCGGGCTGGCTGCGCCGCAGCCCGATCAAGGCTTCGCCGCTGGATCCGCCGCACGTGCCCGCGGCGCCCACCGCCGAGGAGGATTTGGCCGGCAAGCCCGCCGCGCAGATCGCGTTCCGGGAGGCATACGCCTCCGGTTACGGTCCGGCGCCGGTGATCGAACGGGCCTACCGCGGCAACGCGCAGCGCTACCGCGACCTGTACTACCGGCTGCACGCCGAGGTCGACGGGCCGATCGACCGGGTGCGTAAGGCGGTGACCGAGGGCGGCTCGGACGATGCGGTGCTGGTGCGCACCTCCGATCACGGCGACCTGCTCGGCGCGCACGGCGGCCTGCACCAGAAGTGGTTCAACCTTTACGACGAGGCCACCCGGGTGCCATTCGTGATCGCGCGGATCGGTGGCGGCGCCACATCGTCGCGCGAGGTGACGGCACCGACGTCGCATGTCGATCTGCTGCCGACACTGCTGGCTGCGGCCGGTGTCGACGTCGATGCGGCGGCCGACAGCCTGGCCGAGTCGTTCTCCGAAGTGCATCCGCTGCCGGGGCATAACCTGATGCCGGTGGTGGACGGCGGTCCGGCCGACGACCAGCGTCCGGTCTACATCATGACCCGCGACAACATGCTCGAGGGCGACAGCGGCGCCTCGGCGGTGGCGCGTCGGCTACGCCGGACATCGAATCCGCGTGGGCCGCTGCGTATCCGGATTCCCGCGCACGTCGGCTCGAACTTCGAGGGTCTAGTGGTCCGCGTCGACGATCACCTGTTGAAGCTGGTGCGCACCTTCGACGATCCCGCGACCTGGACCGAGCCGGGGGTGCGTCACCTGGCGTCGAACGGGATTGGCGGCGAGGCGTATCGGATGAGCCCGCTGGACGACCAGTGGGAGCTCTACGACCTCACCACCGATCCGAACGAAGCCACGAATCTGTGGACCGATCCGGATCTGCACGAGTTGCGTCAGCAGCTGCGCACGCAACTCAAGCGTGCGCGGGCTGAGGCTATCCCGGAGCGAAATCGGCCCTGGCCGTACGCCTCTCGTCAGCCGCGTTAGCTCGCGGGCGGAGCCTTGGCCGTCGCCGCGGCCATCTGCTTGAGCATGGTGTCGTGGATGATGTCGATGCGTGACCGGGCTTCCGCGCACACGTTGGGGTCGCGAATGACGGTCAGCTGGTTGTCCTGCTTGGATTCGCCGCCGGTGGACCAGTTGGTCGAGCCGGTGATGACGTCGACGCCGTCGATGATGACCATCTTCAAGTGCATGATCGCCGACTTCTCGCTGTGACCGATCGCGATGCTGTTGCCGATCTTGTGGTTGAGCCATGGGGCCAATAGCGCGTGTTCGGCTTTGCCGGCGGCCTGAGTGGAGTCGAGACTCATTTGCACATACATCTTTTCGTCGTTCAGCGCCGCCTGAAGAACCGTATTCAATTCGGTGTCGTCGTAGCCGTACATCGCCACGACGATGCTCTTGGTGGCCGACGTCAACAGGGCTTTGAGCGCCTCGTGCACTTGGTCCACCGGGCTGTAGAACGTTCGGGTGGTGTCGGGATAGCCGGGTGTAAACGGCGTGGCTTTGTACTGGTCCAATGCGGTCAGCGATTCCAATGCCATGGCAATTGCTCCTTTACAACGCTGGGTTGGTCCAGTCCGTCGGATCGGCGCTCCGCTGTAGTTGCTCGGCGGTCAGATTCGGTAGGTAGCCCGGATTGTCGCGACGGCGAACCAGGACGCTGGGATGCACCAGCGCGTCGGGGCCCAACGGGCGCTTTCGACAGCCGACCAGGTACCAGAGCTTCCCGTTGTGGTGGATCGGTGCGTCGGCGAAATCCTCGGCCACCGTGCAGTCCTGCTCATACGCTTGCGCATTGATGGCCAATTCGCCGATCACGCCATCGGTGACCCACTTCAACGCGATCGTGGCGAGCCGGTGGTCGGGGAACGTGCCGCCGACGTCGGCGTGGACGCCGGCGAACCAACGCTCCTGCAGTCCGAGCGGATGTCGCTCGACGAGGTATTCCCGGTAGGGACGGCGTCGTTCGTCGATCGAGACCGCGTGCCGGATACGCGCGACATTGCATAGCGCTCTCGTGTAGGGCCACCGCAGGTTGCCAAACCGCAGGAAGCCGGCTGCCTTCACGGTGTCCCACAGGCCCAGGTAGGCCACCGGCACCGCGTAGTGCCACACCTGATTGGGGCTGTTCGCACGAATGGTGGCAAAAAGCGGCTCGTTCTCGGTGCGCCAGCAGAACGCGCGGGCGAACTCGGCCCAGTGGTCGAACTCGCTCTGGGTGAAATCCCGGTTGAGAGCATACTTTTCGACCGCGTAGGGCAGCAGATTCTCCGATCCGGGTCGCATCAACCCCGGCCGCAGCAACATGCCGGCCAACGCCCGCGCGGTGTAGGCGCCGCGGCTGAAACCGAAGATGTAGATCGCGTCGCCGGGCCGCCAGTGCTGCATCACATACCGGTAGGCCTGTGCCACATTGTCTTTGAGGCCCACGCCGAACGCCTGCTCGTACAACAGGGTCAGCTTGCCGATCAGCGAAGATTGCTCGGGCGCCAGGGTTCCCACACCGGGGTCGTAGTAGGCGATCTGGGCCGGATCGTTCTTGTCCAACATCTCGAAGAGCTTGGCGACGTTGGTGAGGTTCCCGGCGCCGATCTGGTTCGCGGTGCCGTCAAAGCAGAGGACAATCCGCTTGGCCTGCGGCACCCCGGTCATTCGCAGGACTTTACGTGGCAGCGCGCGCGCCGTCGGGTCTTTCGCAACGGACCATGATTGCCACCGGCCGCAGAGGTGCCTAGGCTCGCCCTACATGACACTTCCACCGCCGTCGGCTGGTTCGGTCGCCGTGATCACCGGCGCATCCTCTGGCATCGGCGAACAATTCGCCCGTCAACTCGTGGCCCGCGGCTACCGCGTCGTCGTCACCGCCCGCCGGGAAGACCGGCTCCAAGCATTGTGTGCGGAATTGGGCGGCGACGAACACGCCGTCGCGATTGGCACCGACCTTGCCGTCCCGGAGGACCGGGACCGGCTGGCCGCCCGCATCGACGAGCTCGGCGCTCAGGTCGACATCCTGGTCAACAATGCGGGCCTGGGCATCTACACCAAGTTCGGCGCCGAAGGCCGCGACAAGGAACTGCAGATGCTGCGGGTCGATGTCGAGGCGGTGGCCGACCTGACGTTGCGCTACCTGCCGGGCATGGTCGAGCGCGGCCGCGGCGCGATCATCAACCTGTCGTCGGTGTCGGGATTTCAGCCGGCCCCGTACAACGCCAACTACGCCGCGTCCAAGGCGTATGTGCTGTGGCTGTCGGAGGCGGTCAACGCCGAAGTCGCCGACAGCGGTGTGACGGTCACCGCGGTCTGCCCGGGCCCGGTGCCGACGGAGTTCCAGGCCACCAATGACGCCCAAGACCTGGTGGACAAGCTGCCGGGATTCACCCATGTTTCGGCCGAGCGGGTTGTCGCCGACGCGCTGAAGGCCGCCGAGCACGGTCGCGGGTCGGTGGTGCCGGGCGGACCACAGGTCCGGTTGGCGCTGGGGTCCACCCGGTTTGTGCCGACCCCGTTGGTGTTGCCGGTCCTCAAGCGAATGTTGAAGCGGTAGTGGGTCACACCAGCCACCTGCGCACCAGGAAGGCGGCATACACATCGTTTTAGAAGCGAAGGCGTATGCGATATCGCCCGGCGAGGCTGCTGAAGCGCGGCGCCCAGAACGCTAGAAGGTGTTCACCAGCTTGTGCTGCTCGGCCATCTGGCGCGACATTGTGTAGTGGTGGTAGTGCATCGCGCACTTGATCACGCAGATGAACAACAGGCTAGGGTCGGGCCGTCGACGAGCCATGGTGGCCATCCGACGGCGATAGATCCGGCGCAATTCCGGGTCGGGAATGTTCTTCATCAGCCGAAGGAACAGCCCGGCCGCCAGCACCGCATCGACGGATTGCGACTTCAGCTTCCGCCACGGGTGTTTGCGCCAATAGGCATTGCGAGTGCGAGCCCAATCGAATTTTCTTGTGAGGAAGAGGTTTTCGAGCCGTTCGAAGTAGAAGTCGGGATCGTATAGTTCCTGCATCAGGTCGACGTAGCCGTCGCGCAACTCTTCGCGCGTCATGCCGAGCGGAATGACGTTGGTACCGAATGGTTGTTCGTCGTCGAGATCGAGACGGCCTTCGTTCTTCAAGCGGGCGTGCAGCGGCGTCTTCGGGATCGCCGAGAGCATGCCGACCATGGCGTGCATGATGTCGGTCTGGCGGAGGAACTCGTGCTGGGCCTTGAAGATCCGGGTGTCGTCGTGGTCGAAGCCGACGATCATGCCGCACCAGACTTCGATGCCGGCGTCTTGCACTTTGCGGACGCGGTCCACGATCGACCCCGTTTTTTTGACGTTTTGGTACTTCTTCGTCTCGCGCAGCGATTCTTCGTTGGGGCTTTCGATGCCTATGAAGACGGTGACGATGTTGGCCGCATCCATCAGCTGGATCAGCTCTTCGTCTTCGGCGAGGTTGAGCGACGCCTCGGTGAAGAACGTGAAGGGATATCCTTCGGCGGTCTGCCACGCGATGAGATCGCGCAGCAGCTCCTTGACCGCCATCTTGTTGCCGATCAGGTTGTCGTCGACGATGAACGCCATTTTCACGTGCTGCTTCCGCATCGCTTCCAACTCGGCGATCACCTGCGCACTCGTCTTGAGCCTGGGCCGACGACCGAACGTGACGATGATGTCGCAGAACTCGCATTGGAACGGGCAGCCGCGGCTGAATTGGACACTGCCGAACAAATAGTCCTTGGCCTTCAGCAGGTCGTAGCGCGGGACCGGCACCTGCGTCATGTCGGTCGCCTCGGCCTGCTGATAGCGGTACTGATGTCGGCCGTCGGCCCATTCTTCGAGGAACTGCGGCCAGGTCGTTTCCGCTTCGCCGATGAAGATCGCATCAGCCAGGCCGTCGAAATAGTCTTCCTGCACGCTCACCCACGGGCCCCCGACGATCGTGAAGACACCGCGGGTTTTCAGCTCGCGCAGAATCTCGAGCATGCGAGCGCGCTGGACGGTCATGCCGGTGAGCCCCACGATGTCGGCTCGCGCCAAACGGTCGTAGTCGATCGGCTCGACGTTCTCGTCGGCGATGGTCACGGAATGGCCGGCGGGCGTCAACGCCGCAAGCAGCGGCAGGCAGGCGGTCGGTAGGTTGCACTTCTTGCCGAGCAGCGGAAGCGCGTGTTCCAGGCCCCAGTACGACACCTGGAACCGCGGATTGATCAGGACGATATCGGCCATTGCCCGCTCGCTGTGGAACACATGTTCAACACATTTTCACACGTAACGCCGCTGCGCGTAAGTGTCGGGCTACTTCAATTTGGCGGTCATTTCCGCATCGTCTGCGGCCGAAGCTATAACCCACTGCGGTGTCTCGCCGACCATTTGCCGGAAGTCATTGCCGACGAACAAGCCACAAAAGGTCAACCGTGAACGCCGCCGCGGCGGCTTTTTCGCCCGATACTTGGGTGATGCTCGGTCACCTCGGAATCAACGTCCCTGATCTCACGACGGCGAAGCGTTACTACGACGGGCTGATGCCCCTGGTCGGTTTCGAACCGTTCTTTGCCGCCGACGATGAGTTCTCCTTTAAGCCAGCGGACAACAAACCCGGCACGTTCCTGTTTTTCTACCCCACCGCGGTCGCGGGCCCGTACTCGGCGGAACGGACCGGCCTCCAGCACCTGGCCTTCATGGTCCCGCGCCGATCGTTGGTCGATGGAGTTCATGACCATGTGGTCAGCCAAGGCGGCACCGTTATCAATGCGCCCCAACGCTTTCCGCAGTACCCGGGTCATTACTACGCCACCTTTTGGTCTGATCCGTTCGGCATCAAACTCGAGGCCGTCTGCCATCACGACCGCGACTAGCGCGGCTTCGAAGACCCATGGAGCGGTGCGGTTTGGGCCGGGTGGTTAACTGCGACCATGCACAGAGAACCAAAGCTTGCACGACGCTTGTTCGATCGCTTCGAGCCCGTGCACGGCCTGACCTACTTCGCGCCGGAGGTCCGCGAGGCGTTCGACGCGTTGGGTTACAAGGGCTATTGGATGGGTTATTTCGCCGCGCGCTCAGCGCCGCTGGGCCAGGTGGCGCCCGAGGTGGTGACGGCGATCTTCTACAACTTCGCCCCCTCGCGGGTCGCCAAGGCGTTGCCGGCGGCGTGGCAGATCGCCGGTCCCGACGAGGCGTTGCGGGTCCGGCTGGACACCGCGGTCGCGGTGTTGCGTCGCTACGGTCTTGAGGAGGACGAAAACGTCTCCACCGCAGCGGAATTGCTGGGCAGCGTCGCGAGAAACGCGTCGCTCTGCGGACATCCGCTGTTCGCCGCGAACAGCGCGTTGCCGTGGCCGGACGATCCGCTGGGCGAGCTGTGGCATGCCGCGACGCTGCTGCGCGAGCACCGCGGCGACACACATACTGCGGTCCTGAGCGCGTCCGGCGTCTCGGGCCGAGAAAGCAACGTGCTGCATTCCGCGTCGGGGGCTATCCCGCGCGATTACATTGCCCGCACCCGCGATTACGACGACGCGGAGTGGCAGCAATGCGAGCAACAGCTGGCGGCGCGCGGTCTGCTCGATGACGACGGATCGCTGACCACGGCCGGTCGTGAGCTGAAGGACCACGTCGAATCCAGCACCGACGCGCTGTCGCTGTCGGTGCTCGACGTGCTGAGTGACGACGAGGTGGAGACGCTGTTTCAGTCGCTGACGCCGATCACCCGGACCGTGGTGGCCGGCGGCGATGTCCCCGCGATGACGCCGATGGCGCTGCGTCGCAACGAATTAGACGACAGCAGTGCGCATTTGGACTCTTAGGCCGAGCGCCCGAGGTAGGCCATGGCGTTCATCGGGCCAGCGGCGTGTAGAAGACGATCGCTCCCTGCGGCTGAGAGGCTTTCAGCCTAGGCCCAGCTCGTCAGTAGTTCTGCGAGTTTCCGTGGTTGATCGATCTGGACATAGGTGCGGGCATTCTCGATCAGCTCGAGCCGCGCGTTCGGCAGGGTGTCTGCGAGTCGTTGTGCGTCGCGCACGCGCATAAGATGGTCGCGGGTGCCCCACGCGATCAGGGCGGGGCGGTCGTAAGTCGCCAGCCGTTCGGCAGCGGCAAGGGTGTGCTTTGACGAGATTCCACGCAACACTGCTTTCAGGTCAGCTCGGATGCGTGGGTCGCGCAGTGCGGCAAACCAGCCCGCGAGCAATTCGTCGGGCAGCGGTCGCATGGTCACGGGAACTGCGGCCAGGCCGGCGCGCCGCAGGAATCGCCGCCGCAATACTTGATCGAGACCCGCGATCAGGCCCGGGACGTGCCCGCCGAGTGTATAGATAGCCGGGAACGGGAACGGTGGAAAGTTTTCGAACGTATCGCAGTTAGTCAGCACCAGCCGATCGACGAGCTCGGGATGATCAGCGCAAAGGATCTGGCATAGCGCACCACCGGTGTCGTTGCCGATGATCGTGACGTCCTGCAACTCCAGGCGCACGATCAGCTCGGCGATCATGTTGGCAAGCCCGGGCGGAGACAGGTCTGCGCCGCTCATCGGCGTCCTATGTGCGCCCAGTGGTAGGTCCGGCAGAATGCAGCGACGTCCGGCGAGCAGCGGAACCAGGTCGTCCCAGACGCTACTGTTGACGAAAAGCCCATGGATCAGAACAAAGCACGGCCCACTACCGTGTTCCCGGTAGTGCAGAACACCTTGGGAGAGAGTGATTTCCGGAATAACTCAACCCTCGCGAACCGTGTCTGTTTCTGAGCGCGCACTGCCATGATAGCGAATCGACAGCGTGTGAGCGCTGCCGTTGCCTGGCTTTCGGCGGGGCTCGCATATCTGACCCTGGAAGCTGTTGCGGCAGCGGCTTTTCGGCCGCACTACAGCTATGCCCACAACTTCATCAGTGATCTGGGGGTGCCGGGTGACCACTCGCCGCTCGCTTGGCTGATGAATCTCGGATTTTGTCTTCAGGGATCGCTGTTTCTTGTGGCCGCGGTCCTCACCGCACCGCGTGAGGCTCGGCTGTTTCTGTCGCTTGTGACCGCGAATGCCGTCGGCAACGTGCTGATCGCGATCTTTCACAGCGGGCCGTCCCCAACCGCGTGGGTGCATGCGATCGGCGCGGTGTTGGCGATCGTGGGCGGGAACGCGGCCATACTCGCGGGATCGCGAATCGCCGGCGGTTGGCATCGCCGGGTATCGGTCGCACTCGGGGCGTTCGGCCTGCTCAGCTTCGTGCTGTTCGTCGTCGAGCTGACGGCATCGAGCGCTCTGCCGCTTGGGGCATTGGAGCGATGCAGCGTCTATTCGATCACCGCGTGGCAACTGCTTACGGCGGCCTGGCTACTTACCCGGCGGCCCACTCTTTAGTCTTGTCGAGCGCTCACCATCCACTATGCGCAATTCGGGCTCGCCCGGCCACCGATGGTCAAGACTGGACTGATGACAGATGCCGACGCGGACCGTGTCGCGGTGTACCTCGACTTCGACAACATCGTGATCTCCCGCTACGACCAGGTCAACGGCCGCAGCTCGTTCCAGAAGGACAAGGCCAAGGGCCTCGACAAGCACGCCGATCGGCTGGAACGAGCCACCGTGGACGTCGGCGCCATCATCGACTTCGCGTCGTCGTTCGGCACGCTGGTGCTCACCCGCGCGTACGCCGACTGGTCGGCCGAGGTCAACACCGGTTACCGCGAGCAATTGGTCGGCCGCGCAGTCGATTTGGTGCAACTGTTTCCCGCGGCGGCCTACGGCAAGAACGGCGCCGACATCCGGCTGGCCGTCGACGCGGTCGAGGACATGTTCCGGCTGCCCGACCTTACGCATGTGGTGATCGTGGCCGGCGACTCGGACTACATCGCGCTGGCGCAGCGCTGCAAGCGGCTCGGCCGCTACGTGGTGGGCGTCGGCGTTGCCGGATCGTCGAGCAAGGCGCTGGCGGCGGCGTGCGACGACTTCGTCATCTACGACGCGCTGCCCGGGGTTCCGGTGGCCGAGCCGGCACCCAAAACGCGCCGGGCCAAGCCCGACGACGACGAGCCGCCACCCGGCCCCGATCCTCAGCCGGCGGCCACCGCTCTGCTGATCCGCGCGCTGCGGATCGGCACGGAGAAGGACGACGTCGACTGGCTGCACAACTCGGCGGTCAAGGCGCAGATGAAGCGGATGGACCCGTCGTTCAGCGAAAAGTCCTTGGGCTTCAAGTCTTTCAGCGACTTTCTGCGGTCACGCTCGGACGTGGTCGAGCTCGACGAGAGTTCGACGACGCGGATGGTGCGGCTGCGCTGATCACCGTCAGGTTTAGCTCTAAAACCCCTGGGTAGCCGCCAAAATAGGCAAGTCAGGAAGGACTAGAGAAATGGATATAAAACATCTTGCCGGCGCAGTGGCGATCGCAACCGGACTCGGACTGTCAACTTTGCCGTCGGGCGCTGGCGTTGTCCATGCCGCCCCGTCGGACCCGCCTCCGCCATGTGTGGACTGCCCACCCGGAGCGGGTGACGGGCCGTCGCAAAATCCGTCGGAGATCAGCCCCGGTATCAAAAGCCCGGACAGACCGGTTGTCGAGCCACCGGTGGGTGGCGGCCCCAAGAGTGGTGGTCGGGCAGTCCAGCAGTAACGGTCAGCTAACCCTCCGTCCGCTGCGCGGAGACGAACAGATACGGCGGGATGTTGTCCTGGGTCTCCGGCGGGGGTTTGCGGCCGTAGCCAGTCATCAGCTCGTCCGACGGCGTCACGGTCACCTGCCAGCCGTGACGACGCCACCAATCGCCGACGTCTTCGCGATCTTCGAAGTACCACAGCAGGTCGGTTTGTGGAACAACACGGTGCGGGTCCGCTTTGGCCATCAACGCCCGGACCTTCTCCATGCGCTCACGCCGGAACTCCGCCATCGCTGGGTCGGCGAAATTGGGTGACAGCGCCTCGATGCCGGCCCGGCTGCCGGTCGCAGCCAGCCCGTCGATGCGGTCGAACAACAGCTCCTGGGCCGCCGCCGGCAGGTACATCAGCAGCCCCTCGGCGGACCAGGCACTCGGCTTCGACGGGTCAAAACCGGCCTCCAGCAATGCCTTCGGCCAGTCCTGGCGCAGGTCCACCGCGACGCCGACCCTGTTGCAGCTCGGCTCGAAGCCGTGCTCGTGCAACGTCGAGACTTTGAAGTCCAACACCCGGGGCTGGTCGAGCTCGTAGACTCTCACCCCGTCGGGCCACGGCAACCGCCAGCATCGCGCGTCCAGGCCGGCCGCCAGGATCACCGCCTGCTGGATGCCCGCGTTGGCAGCGTCGAGGAAGAACGTGTCGAAGAACTTGGTCCGCGATGCGAAATAGCTGACCATCGACTTCATCCGCACCGGCAGTGCGGGTTCGGCCGCGACGACCTCGGCGGGCAGCTCCGGAGCGCCGAACCAGTCCCACTCACCCGCCCCGGCGGTGTCGAGGAAAACCCGCGCGAACGGGTCGCTGATCAGCGGATGGTCGCTCTCGGATTCGGCCGCGCGCGCCGCCGCCACGCCGAGTGCCGTCGCGCCCACGCTTTCGGTGATTTCCCAGCTGTCGTCATCGGTTCTCACGGTTCCTGACCCTACGTGAGTCACCGAGTTCACCGTCCCGTGGGAACGAGTACCGCGACGTCTTTGTGTAAGTGCGCTAGGCCGCTGTCGAGAGTCGCCAATTGCCCTCTGCGGCTTCGCGCGAGCTGAGCAAGGTAGGCATCGGTTACTTGTCGATGACCGATTACACCGCCGACTTCGACGTCGGCGAAAGAGACGCTGTCGGGCCAAAACTCGTGACGCTTCACCTTCTTGATCGCGCTGATGGCATCCCGCGCAGCGGCCGCGGATTGCCCTGCGCGCACCAAGAATCGAGCAAGACTCCCCTGCGTGATCGGGCACGTCGCGAATTCCGCGTCGAACGCCGATAGCCATTCCGCGGTGGCGTCGTGATGCACATGCTCGGCGACGACGAGTGCGATGAGCACGTTTGCGTCGAGCAGTGCCGTCACTCCTCATCCTCCAATGAGCGGACATCCTCGGAAGTTATAACCCTCCCAACGCTCACCAGAGGCAATCCCGTCCTCGGGTCAGTGGTGACCGTTGCGGCCCGGCCGGTGCCCAGGCTGCGTCGAATCAGATCGGTGACGGTTTCGCTCAACGTCCGGTGGGTATCTCGGGCAATTGCCAAGGCCTGTTTGTGCAGGTCGTCGGGCAGATCAATGGTGGTGCGCATGCCCTAGCTTAGCATCACTGCATCATGATGATGTGATGCGTATCGTAGCCACCGCCCGTAGGGAAGAATCACGGCCACCATGACCTCTGTCCCCACCTCCCGGCGGCCGCACATCATCCGGCTCGCCGTGTTCGCCGCGTTCTTGGTGGTGCTGTACTATCTGCTGGCCGTCAAGCACGTGGTGAACATTGAAGACGTCCGGCGCTGGGTCAAGGCGACGGGACCGCTGGCACCGCTTACGTACGTTGTGCTGTCGGCGGTGCTCGGCGCGGTCTTCGTGCCGGGCCCGATCCTGGCCGCCAGTAGCGGGCTGTTGTTCGGGCCGCTGTTGGGTGTGTTCGTGACGCTGGGTGCGACGGTGGGCACGGCGGTGGTCGCGAGTCTGCTTGGCCGTCGAGCGGGACGTGACAGCGCGCGGGCGCTGCTGGGCGCTTCACGTGCTGACCGTCTTGACGCGCTGATTCAACGACGGGGGCTGTGGGCGGTGGTCGGTCAGCGTTTTATTCCCGGCATATCGGATGCGTTGGCGTCCTACGCTTTCGGGGCATTCGGAGTTCCGTTGTGGCAGATGGCTGTTGGCGCGTTCATCGGGTCGGTGCCGCGAGCGTTCGTCTACACCGCGCTGGGCGCTTCGATCGGTAACCGGTCGCCGGTGTTGGCGTACGCGGCGATCGGCGTGTGGTGCGTGACGGCGGTGGTGGGCGCGTTCGCTGCGCGGCAGGGCTTTCGGAAGTGGCGGGGGCACGATTCGGCCAGTCCCCGCTGCTGACCACTAGGCGATTTGCCCGCCTCTGAGCGATTTTTAGAGGCGCAGGGCCTGGGCTGCCGCCGTAGCCACGTCACCGCGTAGACCTGAGATCGGTGGACTGCCGCGCAGATGGATTGAGTTCGCCAGCAGAATGACGTAGGTATCTGAACCGGGGTCCAGCCAAACCGAGGTGCCGGTAAAGCCGGTGGCGCCAAAGCTACCGATGGGGAAGATCAAGCCTCGCGGCTTGGAATAGTCCGTATCGATATCCCAGCCAAAGCCGAACAGCTGCTGTCCCTCGATCGCCGGATAGTTGGGAGCCAGCAGCGGATCTGTTGTGTTTGGTGTCTTCGCAATGGCTTCTCGGACAGCATCGTTCGCTGCTTCGGCTTGTTGAGCTGTGTGGCCGGGCTGCTGAGGAGTCGTCATCAACGCCAGAGTCGCTTGCCGCACCGGAAAC
>NZ_DASXHW010000334.1:0-6198 GCF_036488105.1 Mycobacterium sp.
CACCCAACCGGTACGCGGCCGTGATCGCCGCCTGGATCAGCGCTTGCTGTACTGCGGCGCCTTACGGGCCTTCTTCAGGCCGTACTTCTTGCGCTCGGTGGCACGCGGGTCACGAGTCAGGAAGCCGGCCTTCTTCAGCGCGGGCCGGTCGTCGGGCTGGATCAGGATCAATGCCCGCGAGATGGCCAGGCGTAGCGCGCCGGCCTGGCCGGACGGGCCGCCACCGTCGAGGTGGGCGAAGATGTCGAAGCTCTCGGCCCGATCGACGATGACCAGCGGAGCCTTGATCAGCTGCTGGTGCACCTTGTTCGGGAAGTAGGCCTCCAGGGAGCGGCCGTCGAGGTCGAACTTGCCGCTGCCGGGCACCAGGCGGACCCGCACCACGGCTTCCTTGCGGCGGCCGACGGTCTGGATCGGGCGCTCGATGACGATGTCCTCCCGCGGGGCCGGCGCTGCGGCCTCGACGGGCTCGGCGGTCTCGACGGTTTCTTCGACCACGACCTCGGTCTCAGTTCCTGCGGTCTCTGTCATTGGGCCACCTGCTTGATCTCGTACGGAGTCGGCTGCTGAGCAACGTGCGGATGCTGCGGACCGGCGTAGACGTGCAGCTTGCGCTTGATCTGGCGGCCGAGCTTGTTCTTGGGGATCATGCCGACGATCGCCTTTTCGACGACCCGATCGGGGTGCTTGTCCAGCAACTCACCGATCGTGCGGCTCTTCAGCCCGCCGGGGTAACCCGAGTGGCGGAAGGCGAGCTTCTTGTGTTGTTTGTCGCCGCTGAGGGCGACCTTTTCGGCGTTGACGATGATGACGAAGTCACCGCCGTCGGTGTTAGGGGTGAATGTCGGCTTGTGCTTACCGCGCAACAGGTTTGCTGCCGCGACGGCAAGGCGACCGAGCACCACGTCCTGGGCGTCGATGACGTACCACGTCCGCGTGGTGTCACCCGCCTTAGGCGCGTAGGTGGACACAGCGCTTACCTTCTCTTCTCTCGGGTGGATCCCGGTGACCCGGGTGCCGGTCAGGCGTGTGCGGAAGGGATTTCTCGGCGACCGACGTTGACCCGAGTCCCGGCGTACCGCACGCCAACCGAGCAGCTTACCGGCGGTTATCCGCGCAGGTCAAAACGCGTCATCCGGGTGCAGCGCTGCATGACCCAATCAAGAGTTGGCTAGTTGGCTGACACGCTGGGGCGAGATTTCCAGAAGAGCGGCGATATCGCGGACAGGTACGCCGTGGCTGACGAGCCAGTGCGCGTATTCCCGCGATCGAGCGCAATGTACGCCCGCCTCTCGGACATGACTGCGCGGTCCCGCCGGTCTCTCCTTACCGACGGGACCGCGCAGAGTCTTCGGTGATTACCGGCCCCGCTGTGCCCATACGCCGGCCGCTCGGTGATCGGCCGCCGCCACATCATCGGCCCCGTCGCGCACCGCGTTGCCTAGGTCGACCAAGATCTCGTTGAGCGCGGTGGCCGCCTGATGCCACTTCAACTGCTCGACGCCGTAGGCGGTGGCAGCTTCCCGAGTCCATAGCTCTTGCAGCGGCGCAACGTTCGCCTTCAGCTCTTGCAACGCGGCGTTGAACCGCGCCGAAGCCGTGTGGATTTCCTGCCGGACAGACGATTCGATCTCGTCGAAGTTGTAAGACAGCCGCGGGTCCATGGACGGTGGCCTCACAGGTTCCCGGCGGCAGCGCCGATGTGACGCGCATGATTGTCGGCCGCGTCGCGTAGCGCGACTTCGTTATGGCGAATGGTTTCCGCGATGCTCTGCAGCGCGTGATGCAGTTTCATCGATTCCGCGTTCCACCGGTGCACCACATCCCTGAAACGCCATGCCGCCATTCCGCCCCATACCGATGGCGGTACTCCGCTCATGCGACCGATGAACGACTGCAGCATCGCTCGAATCTCCTCATTGCGGGCATCGATGACCGCAGCGACCGAGCGCATGAGGTCGAAGTCGGTGCTGAGCGCGTTTCCACCTGTCGGAGTGCTCACGTGTTCCCCTCTTGCCAACAGCCGCGGACCTGGCCGCGCCAACGACAGATAAGACGCCCCCTAATCCGATCTGGTTCCCGCCAGATTCATTCCAATGCCCGAGCCGACCGGACCGCGACCTCGCATTCCTGGTCCACGGCCTCGTCGTGGCCCTGACGGCTTTGACATCCGATGCTGATCCGGACAGTTTTGTCGACCCACACCGTCCACCGGATGTCATGACCAGACCGGATCTCTCGATAGGTCACTGCCGGACGGCCTGCACTGTGGCCCGCCGGGTTGAAGTCGACGAAGACTCCAGCAGGTTCAGCGTCGATCGCGGTTTTGAGAAACTCGGCGGTCGCATCCAAAGATGGCAGCGCGACCAGCGACTGCGTCACGTGCAACGCGACTTCCGGATCCGATGGTGAGGTGATCTGCACCCGCGCCGATCCGGGGCCTGTCACGATGCGTCGCAACGGCCATTGAGCCGGAACTTTGACTGCGACATGGCCTTCCACGACATACGTTGCCGGAATGCTGTCGTCACGACCGCGGGGTGGTGAGTGACGTGTCAATGTGCCCACGCCGACCACGACGCTGATCACCGCAAGTGCCAACGCGAGTCTCCAGAGATTACGGCGCAGACCCGCCGAAACGGCCTTGGGGGTCGCCGCTCGGTCACGGCTTTCAAGCGGAACAATCGCTCCGGCAAGTTTTCTCAAGCCGATATCATCGATCTCCAGCACGGCGACAGTGCCACCGGAATTCTGAAGTTCTCGGGCGATCAAAGCGGACAAGCTGCGGGCGCCGCTCACCGTTCTCGGGGCGTCGATGACCACCGCGTGCAAGGTCTCCGGCACCATCGTGAGGATGGAATGCACGACCGCTTCAGCGACGGCCTGCTGGTCCCGATGGCGAGTCTGGGCGACCATAGCGGCGCCCGTCACAGCCACGAGATCATCAGCGATTTCGACGACCAACGTCGCATGCTCAGCCTTGGCTTGAGATGCGTGCGTCAACAACCACGACCGCGATCGCAGCACAGCCGGGCCGACAAGAACGTGCGCGGCCGCGCCAACTACGTCGACGCGCTCCGGCGCCCACCACGACGGGTGAACGACGATCACCCCTTCGGCGGTACCGCAGTCGGCTGCCGCCAACACCGAACGCCACAGCGATTCGACGGTGACCGGACGAAGGTCGATCAGCGTCACCGGATCATCGATGTGCTCGAAAGCAACCCTTTCCGCCTCGCTATCAGCGACAGTGGCTCCCCCGCAACATAATCGGCGGATCGCGGTCGGGCCGACCTCCAGTATGTGCGCCCTCACGGTGGCGGACTCCAGCCGACTTGGATCAGATGCGGGCTACCGCGCCCAGTAATCAGGGTGCCGCGGCCAGGCGGCATGGACGATGCGCGTACCGACCCAATAGTCAACCCCTCGTCCGGGTTTCCGCTCATCAGCAGAGTCATGGAACCCGCATCGCGCAACCCGCCGAGTAGTGGCTCGAACATAGCGCGGGCTGCACCGCCGCTACGGCGTGCCACCACCACGTGCAAACCCAAGTCTCTGGAGTGCGGCAGCACCTCGGACAGCGAAGCCAGCGGATTGCCACCAGCGCTGCCGATTAGGTCGTAATCGTCGATGACAACGTATATCTCTGGGCCCGACCACCACGACCTCTCACGCAACTGCAGCGGCGTGGCATCCCGAGGGGGCATTCTTCGACGCAACTCCTCGATGAGGGGCGGCACTACCTCGCCGACTGCATCGGCGGAAGCAAGGTATCCCCCAAGGTGTCCGGATTCGGACTGCACGACGCCAAGTAGCGAACGTCGCACATCGACGACGAACAGTTGGCATTGCGCAGCGGTAGTAGTCCGCACCAGCTCACGGCAGATGACGCGCAGCGTGGCTGTCTTTCCGGACTCGTTGTCACCGAGGATCAGCAGATGTAAATGCTGCGCGAAATCGATGACAACCGGACACAGTTCGCTCTCCTCAAGGCCGACCAAAGGTCTGAGTTCAGGTGCGCCTGCTCGCTCAATCACCTCGCAATGCTCGACCTGCGCGGGTAAGAGCGGGATTGGCGGCGCAATCCAGCTGTCGCGATGCCAACAGGAGTCGGCGTTGGAATCTTCGCCATCAAGCGTGGGTAGCGCAACGACCATGTGCAGTCCATCGTGGGAAAGGCCCCGACCGGCTTTGCCCTCAGGAACTTCGTGAGCCCGCCGTCGATCCAGTTCAGAATCCGCAGGATCGCCGAGCCGCAACTCGATTCGCGTGCCGATCTGATCTCGTAGCGCGGGCCTAATCTCAGCCCAACGCGACGCTGACAAGACGACGTGCACACCGTACGACAGACCGTCAGCGGCAAGTGCTGCCACCGATGCTTCGACGGTCTCGAATTCCCGAGTCAGGCTTGGCCAACCGTCAATAACCAGAAAGACGTCGCCGAAGCGATCGCACAGTCGATCCCGGCTCTCCTTGAGCTGCCGATAATGTGCGATCGATTCGATCTCGTGGTCGCGGAAGAGCATTTCGCGTGACCGAATGAGTGAGCTGAGCCAATCAATCATGCGATGAGTCAATGGCGGATCGGCACGTCCGGCGACCGACCCGACGCTGGGCCACTCTCGCAGAGATGCCAACATCCCACCACCGAAGTCGAGACAGTAGAACTGCGCTGCGCTCGGATCGTGAGTGACTGCCAGCGCGGTGACAAGCGTGCGCAACGTTGTCGACTTACCCGATTGAGGTGCTCCGACAATAGCGACGTTGCCTGCGGCTCCGGACAAATCGACGACCAGTGGCGTCCGACACTGCTCGAACGGACGGTCAACGACCCCGATCGGAACTGTCAAGGGGGACAACGCTTCACCGCCGGCCAGCAGGGTGCTCAAACCCGGCGCCGCTCCGAGCGGCGGCAGCCACACTTCGTGGGCTCGCGGACCGCATCCCGACAGCCGCTCGACCACGGCCTGGAGGACAGTGCGGCGGTTGACCGCATCCGTCTCGGTATGGCCGGCAACGCTGACCGGCCCGATCGGCTGTGTGGCGAATAGACGGGCAGGGGCTAACTTCTCTTCTCGCTCCAACGAAATGAGCTCATCCGCCGCCCGCTGTGTATCGGCCCGGCACGGTCCCGACACGTACGCCGACTGGAATCGGATCAATTCGTCGGTGCCGACTCGCAGATAGGCAGCGCCCGGCACGCTGGGCAACTCATAAGCGTCGGACGTGCCCAGAACAGTCCGCGATTCGTTATTCGACAACGTTTTAAGGCATATCCGATAGGACAGATGCGATTCCAGGCCGCGCAATCGGCCTTCCTCGAGACGTTGACTTGCCAACAGCAGATGCACGCCCAGCGACCGTCCGAGTCGACCGATCGCGACAAAGACGTCGGCGAAATCTGGATGTTGACTCAGCAATTCGGAGAACTCATCGACGATGATGAACAGTGTTGGCAGGGGCGGTAGTTGAGCTCCGGCATGCCGAGCTCGCCGATAGGCAGCGATCCCGTCGACGTTGCCCGCCGCTCGAAGCACTTCTTGGCGGCGATTCATCTCGCCGGTCAGCGCATCACGCATTCGCCTGACCAACGCCGCCTTATCGGACAGGTTCGTGATGACAGCGGCGACATGCGGCGCCGGCTCTAGCCCTGCGAATGTTGCGCCGCCTTTGAAATCTATGAGGACCAAGTTGAGATCCTCTGGTGAATGGCAGGCCATCATCCCCAAAGCGACTGTTCGCAAGAACTCCGACTTGCCGGAACCGGTTGCCCCGATACAGAGCCCGTGTGGCCCCATTCCGTTCTCGGCAGCCTCTTTGATGTCCAGCTCCACCGGTGCACCCGCAACCGTGATCCCGATCGGAACACGGAGCCGATCGTTTGGCGTTCTGCCGGTCCAACGTTGCTCCGGTGCGAAGAAAGTGACATCGCCGATTCCGATCAGATCCGACCAATCCGTCGGCTTCGACGTATCCTTGGCGCTTGCCCGATAGCCGGCCAGCCGCTGCGCACACGCCAGCGCAGCGGTGTAACTCATAACATCCGGTCGTGCGGCGATTTCGTCGTCGACCGATGTCCCAACGACCACTTCGCTGCCGCTCACCCGCAACCGCAGGGTGCCAACAAGTGCCGTGTCGTCGATCGTCAGCGTCGTGATGGCTTTGCCGGCAGCGCTGTTCACTCGTTCGGTGTCGTCA
>NZ_DASXHW010000356.1:0-3882 GCF_036488105.1 Mycobacterium sp.
GCTCTCCTCGAAGGTGGTCACCGGTTCCAGCCAGTGCCGCAGCGTGCCGCCCCAGCCCAGCAGCCCGCCGGAGAACACCGATCCGACCGCGAGCAGAATCATCGGCCAGGTCATCAACGCCGGCGCTTCATGCGGATGTGCTTCTGGCGCCCAACGCTTTTCACCAAAAAAGGTCAGCAGCATCACCCGGGTCATGTAGAACGCGGTGATTCCGGCGCCCAGCAGGGCAGCCCCGCCCAGGATCCAGCCGCCGACTCCTCCGGCTCCCAACGCGGCTTCGATGATGGCGTCTTTGGAGAAGAAGCCGGCGAACGGCGGCACACCGATGATCGCCAGGTAACCCAGGCCGAAGGTGGCAAAGGTCACCGGTAGCGCGCTGCGCAGACCGCCGTAGTGGCGCATGTCCTGTTCCTCGTGCATGGCGTGGATCACCGCGCCGGAGCCGAGGAACAGGCCGGCTTTGAAGAAGCCGTGGGTGAGCAGGTGCAGAATCGCGAACGCATAGCCCGCCGGCCCGAGGCCCGCGGCCAGCACCATGTAGCCGATCTGGCTCATCGTCGACGCCGCCAGCGCGCGCTTGATGTCGTCCTTGGCGCAGCCGATGATCGCCCCGAACATCAGCGTGACCGCTCCCACGATGATCACGCCGAGCCGGGCGTCGGGGGACAGGCTGTACAGCGGGTTGCATCGCACGATCAGATACACCCCGGCGGTCACCATCGTCGCGGCGTGGATCAACGCCGACACCGGGGTGGGGCCCTCCATGGCGTCACCGAGCCAGGCCTGCAGCGGAACCTGCGCCGACTTGGCGCAGGCGCCCGCCAGCAGCAGCAGCCCGATCCAGGTCAGTGCGCTGTGGCTGGCGCCGGCTGCCTGGCCGAACACTTGCGCGTAGGACAGCGTGCCGAAGTTGGCGAAGATCACGAAGATCGCCAGTGCCAGCCCGGCGTCGCCGACCCGGTTCATCACGAAGGCTTTCTTCGCCGCAGTGGCCGCGGTCGGCTTGTAGTACCAGAATCCGATCAGCAGGTAGGACGCCAGGCCCACGCCTTCCCAGCCGGCGTAGAGGACCACGAAGTTGTCGGCCACCACCAGCAGCAGCATCGCTGCGAGGAACAGGTTGAGATACGCGAAAAACCGTCGGCGGTCAGCATCTTCGGCCATATACGCGATCGAGTAGATGTGGATCAGCGACCCGACTCCGGTGATCAACAGCACGAAACAGATTGATAGCTGGTCGATCTGCATACCGAAGGCCACCTGCAGGCTGCCGACCGGTATCCAGGTGAACAAGTTCTGGACGATGGTCCGGGCGTCGCCGTGCCGGCTGAGCAGGTCGGACAGCAGTGCGAGGCCGACTCCGAACGAGGCCAGCGGCGTCGCGCAGCCCAGCAGGTGTCCCCACGCGTCGGTTCGCCGGCCACCGACCAGCAATATCGCGGCGCTGGCCGCGGGCAACGCGACAAGCAGCCAGATCAGATGTGTCATCGCCTCAGCCCTTGAGCAGGTTGGCGTCGTCGACCGAAGCCGATTTACGGGCACGGAAGATCGTCATGATGATGGCCAGTCCGACCACCACCTCGCAGGCGGCGACGACCATCGTGAAGAAGGCCACCATTTGGCCGTCGAGGTGACCGTGCATCCGGGCGAACGTGACGAAGGCGAGGTTGACCGCGTTGAGCATCAGCTCGACGCACATGAACATCACAATCGCGTTGCGCCGCAACAGGACACCGGCAGCACCGATGCTGAACAGCAGCACGGAGAGGTACAGGTAATTCTGCGGATTCATGACGCACCCCCACCCGTGATGCCGCCAGAACCGTTGGAGCCGTGACTGGCCGGCATGTCGCGATCCTGGACCGGACGCAACTCCAAGACCGCGGGCACCGACAACCGGGAGGGCGAGCCGTCGGGGAGCCGTGCGGGAGTGTCGACCGCGTTGTGCCGGGCAAACACACCGGGACCAGGAAGGGGGGTGGGGTGCCCGCCGGGCTGGAATCGCTCGACGGACATCTCGCGCTGAGTCTTGCGACGCTCGAAGCGCTCTCGGTGCGCCAGGATCATCGCGCCGATGGCTGCGGTGATCAGCAATGCGCTGGTCAACTCGAACGCCCACAGGTACTGGGAGAAGATCAGCGCCGCCAGACCCTGGACGTTGCCGCCGGCGTTGGCCTGCGTCAAACCGGCGTACCCCTGGGTGGCGACGCTGCCGATACCGGCGATGAGCACGATCCCGAACGCCAGACCGGCCACCACGGCGGCGACCCGCTGCCCGCGCAGGGTTTCCACCAGCGACTCCGCCGAGTCCACGCCGATCAGCATCAGGACGAACAAGAACAGCATCATTACCGCGCCGGTGTAGACCACGATCTGTACGACGCCGAGGAACAAGGCGCCTTCGATCATGTAGAACACCGCGAGGACGATCATCGTCAGCGCCAGTGACATCGCGCAGTAGACTGCGTTGGCGGCCATCACCACACCCAGCGCCCCGATCAGCGCCAGCGTGGCCAGTACCCAGAACGTCACCGCCTCACCGGTGGACGTGCGGGTGATCGCGTCAACGGCCAGCAGGGTCGTCACTTCGTGACGTCCGAAATCGGTAGTTGGCGCAGGCCATTGGCGGTGATGTTGCCGCGGTAGTAGTCGGCGTCGGTGGACCCTTCGGCCCTGGGGTGCGGCGCCGGTGTCATTCCCTCGAGCATCGGAGCCAGTAGGTTCTGCTTTTCGTAGATCAGGTCGGCCCGGTTGTCGTCGGCCATCTCGTAGTCGTTGGTCATCGTCAGCGCACGCGTCGGGCAGGCCTCGACGCACAACCCGCATCCGATGCAGCGCAGGTAGTTGATCTGGTAAACCCGGCCGTAGCGCTCGCCCGGCGAAAACCGTGCCTCGTCGGTGTTGTCCGCGCCTTCGACATAGATCGCGTCGGCCGGACACGACCACGCGCACAGTTCGCAGCCGATGCACTTCTCCAGGCCGTCGGCGTAGCGGTTGAGCTGATGACGGCCGTGATAGCGCGGCTTCACCGGGCCGGGGTGCTCCGGATAGCTCTCGGTGACGGGCCGTTTGAACATCGAGCCGAACGTGACGCCGAATCCGGCGAGCGAACTCAGGAATTTAGCCATGTGCAGCCTCCTTGCGCGTCGTCGCCGGCGACTGGCCGGGCAACGGCGGCGTGGGAAATGCCGGCTCGAAGGACGCATCCTCCACCGGCTCGTTGCGGCGCCGTCTGTTGCGAATCTGCCTGTTGCTGAACGGTCTTTGCAGCAAATAAAGCAGCACGACGGTGACGACGATGCTGGCGCCGACCAGCAGCGGCGTCCAGTGCGGGTAACCCTGGTCCCGCAGCGTGCGGATCGCCGCGGCGATCAGCGCCCAGATCAGCGACACCGGGATCAGCAGCTTCCACCCCAGCGCCATGAACTGGTCGTAGCGCAGCCGCGGCAGGGTGCCCCGCAGCCAGATGTAGAAGAACAAGAAGACCCACACCTTGGCGGTGAACCACAGCACCGGCCACCAGCCGCTGTTGGCCCCGGCCCACATGTTCAGCGGCCACGGCGCGTGCCAGCCGCCCATGAACAGCGTGGCGGCCAGCGCCGACACCGTGGTCATGTTGATGTATTCGGCGAGATAGAACAGCGCGAAGCTCAGCGACGAGTACTCGGTGTGGAAACCGGCAACCAGTTCGCCTTCGGCCTCGGGCAGGTCGAACGGCGCCCGGTTGGTCTCGCCGATCATCGAGACCAAGTACACCGTGAACGACGGCAACAGCAAGAAGATGTACCAGACCCGGTCCTGGGCCGACACAATCTGCGATGTGGACATCGTTCCGGCGAAGAGGAAGACGGTGGCGAACGACAGGCCCATCGCGACCTCGTA
>NZ_DASXHW010000364.1:0-3769 GCF_036488105.1 Mycobacterium sp.
CGGCCAAAGCTCAAGGCCGGCAACCTCAGTCGCGGATAAATCCTTTGTTGCGCATCAGGAAGTCGGCGAGGAAACCGTCGTGCGGAATCTCGGGGGCCGTGTGGTGGGTGGGATGCCGGCCGCCGTACACGTTGGCGATGGTCGGCTCGGCGAGCAGATCGTCGATCAAGTCGGCGTCGTCGGTGATCGCGCTGATCACCAGCGAATGCCGCAGCGGCTCCAGCCCGTCGGCCCGCGACCACGGCGAGACCCAGACGCATGGGAACGGCAATTCGACGTTGAGTTTCGCGACATCGGGTTTGGCCAGCAGGTGTACGGCCGGGCGTAGCGCGGCGTAGCTGTCGCTGAGTGCGGCGACCACCTGGTCGGCGCCCAGCAGCGGCGTGGTGCCGGCGGCCACCGTTGCCAGATGACTCGCCAAAGCGGTTGCCGCGTCGATGTTCTGCGTGGGCAGGATGGCCCGCTCGTCGTCGGTCGGCAGCACCGCGATCGTCGACAATCGTTGTGCGATCGCCTCGGCCAGCGCGGCGGGATCGCCTTCGTAGAGCACGGCGGTGGCGTTGACGCATGCCACGCCGCCAAGATTGGCGATCGAATCGGTGATCACGTCGATGTAGTCACGCCAGTCGTGGTCGTCGGTGATCAGGATCTTGGCCCGTCCCGGGCCGTTGACGAACACCGTCGGGTCGCCGGCGTATTTGTCGACGACATCCTGACCGCCGTAGACCATGGCGAGATCGGCCGAGCGGATCATCTCGTCGGCGCCGCGATGGTCGGTGGGCAGATACACGGCGTCGTGCGGCCGAAATCCGGCGTGGCCCAACGCGTGGACGAGCCGGTGGGCGGTGAGCGGCTCACGGCGGGACGGGCGGACCGCTACCCGGTAGCCCAGTGCGAGCGCTTGCGGCCACAGCCCGTGCACACCCGGGCCGTTCCCGGAGGCGAGCACCGCGAGGGCTTCGCCTCGCCGGGCCCACACTGCACCGCCGTGTCGGGTGGGCTCGTCGCGCCAGTCCAGCGCGGCACCCGTCGGCCGGGCCGCGTGCACCGCGCCGAAAGCCGATGCGACACCGTCGGCAACGCTGCGGGCCCCGGCCCGGGTCACCGAGATGGGCACGCCCGAAATCCGGCTGGCCGCAACCGTGTAGGCGTCGAAGTCCAGTCCGGCGATCACCCCGTTGGAAAACGCGTCGGCGGCGTTGGCCAACGCGGCTTCCCGCTCGCGCGCCGGCAGCGGCCGGGCACCGCGTTGAGCGTTGATCGCGCGCGAGACGTACAGCGGCGGCGCCATGCTGAGTTCGGCGATGGCGACGCCATCGGTGGTCATGACATGCTCGCGGTTGCGGGTCCGGTACGCGCCGTCGGGACCGAGAGCATCGATAGCGATCAGATCCGTTGCATCGGAGGACATCTCAGTAGACGCCTTCGATGACCGGCTCGCCTTCGAAGGAGGCGACGGGCCGCACCTCGCTGACCGAATCACCCACTTGCCCGGGGAGTCCCGGCATCCGGATGGCACTGTCGCGTTCCAGATTGTTCGGCAGGAACATCCCCTTGCTGATGTGATTCATCACGACCTGTCCGCGTTGGCCGTACGGCACTTCGTCGCCGCTATCGGGATCCACCACCCAGAAGGTTGCATACGGGCTGCGGGGGTGGAAGACGAACGGGTCATCGTCGCGGCGCCGGGTGATCGCCTGAGACAGGATCATCGTGCTGCCGAACGCCATCGTGATCGTCGTGTTCGGGAAGATCCCGCTCAGCAGATCCAACGTGTCGACGTCCACATGCGCGCCGCTGAGCAGCATGAAGCCGACTTTCTCGTTCATCAGGTTGACCACGTCGTCGTTGCGGGCCATGGCCTCGAGCAGCGGCGGAGTGGTGTGCAGGTTCGCGACCTGCTGGGTCTGCAGCACATGGACGGCCTGCTCGACGAGATGGTCGACGTAGGCCGTCACCTCCGAGGCGGCGTTGCGGGCAGTGATCTTCTTGACCCATCGCGGGTCCAGGTCGATGGCGTGAAAGGTCGAGCCGAGCCGCTCGGAGACCAGGCGAGAGAAGTAGCCCACGCCGTGCGGCCCGCTCGGCATCATGCACAGGAAACCGCGTCCGGGTAGGAAGCCGCCGCCGGCGAAATCCTCGGTCTGCCATTCGATGACCTGGGCGACCCAATCCGGCAGCTGGACAGTCCTTTTCGGCGCACCGGTGGTACCACCGGATTCGAAGATCTGCGGCACCGGCGGCGGTGATCCGTAGCCGCGCGGAATCAGGTCTTCGACGGCCTCGATGCGCAACTCGCTCAAGAGATTGGGAAACAGTCGTAGGTCGGTGAAGGTGTTGATGTCGGTCAGCGGGTTGAAGTTCAGCGTGCGGGCCGTCCGCAACCAGAACGCGCTGCCGGTTTTTTCGCCGAAGTGCCAGGCGATCGCGGCGCGCAGATACGCCTCCGGGTCATCCACCGGAGCTGATCGTGGCACGTCCAGCAGCGAAAAATCGATGTCGGCCATCCCCCGATCATGTCGCAGCCCAGATCGGCCGGGCAATCGACCACCCGCCAATCCGCTTTACCGAGAATGGTTTTCGTACCCCGTTCACCGGCTGTAGCGCCGGCATTAGCCGCCCCGACATCTCGCGCGGGTGGGTCACTTGGTGCGCGAGCGTGTCGACTGTGCAGCTCGGATACGTGATTTCATCATTTTAACCTGCACAAGCTGCACAATCGGCGTCGACGAAATCCCGGCATCTATATTGCAGTCATCGCTGATACGGCCGCCAGCGGCCTTCCGGTTGAGCCAGCCGGTCGGCGATCACCGACAGCGTTTGCACGTTGTGCCCGTATCCCAAGTGGCTGCTGCGTACTTCGACGTTTTCCGTCTGAGGGGCGGGCACGCTGGTGCAGCACTGCCAGGCCACGATGCCGTCCGATTTGCTGTAGATGCAGGTCGTCGGTACCGACAATGGTTGGGCGCGCCGGTTCAGCGCCCGTTCGGAGACGGCCTCGGTGCCGTCGGTGCCACGGTTTATCAGCCGCCATACCCGCCACGCGGTGGTGGCCTGGTGGTTGCCCCGAAACGGTGATCCCAGGGTGATCACCGACCGGACATCGTCGGGCAGTGCGCGGGCCAGTTCGCGGGCATAGATACCGCCGGCGCTCCAGCCGATGAGACTTACCCGGCGCCCGTCGCTCCGTTCCCGGATGTGGTGCAGGCGCGCCGGCAGCGTCTCCTTCATACTGGCGCGATAACCCATGTTGGTGCCCAGGCCCCAGTCGTAGACCCGGTAATCCAACTGGCGCAACACGTTACGCAGCAGTTCGGTCGATCCCGGGCCGGCCAGGAACCCCGGCAACACCAGAACGGGATGGCCGTCGCCGTGCGGCCAGCCGGCGATGCGGCGCATCGCCAGCCGAGCCGAAACGTACTCCATACCGGTGCGCCACTCGAGCGTGCGGAGCAGGCGTCCCGGTAGCGCCGCGTTAGCGGCATCGGGGAGCTCAGCCCACGGCTCGGCCACCGGCTCAGGAGTAGAAGCCATCCAAGGTCTCCTTGTTCTGCTCAGCGACAACGCCGCGCTTGACCTTGAGCGACGGTGTCAACTGGCCACCGTCGACGGAGAGGTCGTGGTCGAGCACCGCCCACTTCTTGATCGTCTCCCACCGGTTCAGGCTGGCGTTGAGCTTCTTGACGTGCTCGTCGATCATGTCGTGCACCTCATCGGATTTCGTGAGGTCCTCATACGACTTGCCGCTCAGCCCGTTGTCTTTGGCCCA
>NZ_DASXHW010000367.1:0-5818 GCF_036488105.1 Mycobacterium sp.
AACCCAACAAAAAGACACCAAAAAACTGGCATCACAAAAAAACAAGACCACACCCACACACGGGAAGCGCAAATGCAGCCCAAAAAAACAACAACAAAAACAAAACCACCAAACACACTATTGAGTTCTCAAACAACACCCGTTTTCGGGCAACCCTGCTACTGTACTCCATCGCAAAAGCGCCGTCAAACTGCACGTCCGATGCCCTAGAGCAGGCGTGCTGGTTATGTAGTGACCTACTCTACGCGCTCTATCTCTGCGCCCAAACTGGCCAGGTTTTCCACGAACAACGGGTAGCCCCGGTCGATGTGAAACACGTCGTGCACCTCGGTGTCGCCGTCGGCCACCAGGCCGGCAAGCACCAGTCCGGCGCCGGCCCGGATGTCCGAGGACCACACGGGCGCGCTCGACAGTTGAGGAAGACCTCTGACCACGGCGTGATGACCGTCGGTGCGCGCATCGGCACCTAGGCGGATCATCTCCTCGACGAACCGGAAACGCGCTTCGAACACGTTCTCGGTGATCATCGAGGTGCCGTCGGCGATGGACGCCAGCGCAATCGCCATCGGCTGCAGGTCTGTCGGGAAACCGGGGAACGGCAGCGTCGCGAAGTTGACGGCCTTCGGTCGCTCGTACTGGGTAATCCGGAAACTGTCGTCCGTCTGAGTAACCGTGGCGCCAGCATCGTGCAGCTTGTGCAGCACAACCTGGAGATGCGCCGGGTCGACCCCGGTGACGGTGACGTCGCCGCGGGTTATCGCGGCGGCAATACCCCACGTGGCGGCCACAATTCGGTCGCCGATCACGCGGTGCTCCGTCGGGTAGAGCCGCGGCACGCCGGTAATCGTCATCGTCGGCGAACCCGCGCCCTCGACGTGCGCGCCCATCTGGTTCAACATCGCGCACAGGTCAACCACGTCGGGCTCGCGCGCCGCGTTGTGGATCGTCGTGACACCCTCGGCCAGCACCGCAGCCATCAGGATGTTCTCGGTTGCCCCAACCGAGGGAAACTCCAGCTGAATTTCCGCGCCGTGCAATGAATCTGCCTGAGCAACGACGCAGCCGTGCTCGATATTGCAGACGGCTCCTAGTTGCCGCAGCCCCGCTTGATGCATGTCCAGCGGACGCGAACCGATGGCGTCACCACCTGGCAGTGCGACTTTGGCGCGCTTGCACCGCCCGACCAGGGGACCGAGCACGCAGACTGAGGCCCGGAACTGCCGCACCGCGGCGAAGTCGGCGTCGTATTTCGGCTCATCCGGCGAGGTGATGCGCACAGTTGGGCCGGCCAATTCGACAGTGGCGCCCAGGCCACGCAACACTTCCGCCATCAACGGCACATCGAGGATGTCGGGACAGTTGGTGATCGTGCTGGTGCCTTCGGCCAACAGCGTCGCCGCCATCAGCTTCAGAACGCTGTTCTTGGCTCCCCCAACAGCGACTTCGCCCGACAACCGACTTCCACCGGTCACCACGAAACGATCCGCCACGCGGGACAGTTTAGTGAAGCCGTTTCGCCCTGTCAGTCGGCTGCCCAAGTCGGAGCGGTACGTTTTTATTCATGGCAGTACATCTGACCCGCATCTACACCCGGACTGGCGACGACGGAACGACGGGGTTGAGCGATTTCTCACGGGTTTCCAAAAACGACACGCGGCTGGTGGCATACGCCGACTGCGACGAGGCCAATGCGGCTATCGGCGCCGCGATCGCCCTGGGAAACCCGACGCCGCAGATAGCTGAAGTACTGAAACAGATCCAGAACGATCTGTTCGACGCCGGCGCGGATCTGTCGACCCCACTGGTGGAGAACCCGAAGCATCCGCCGCTGCGCATCACCCAGACCTACATCGACCGGCTCGAAGCCTGGTGCGACGAATTCAACGAGAGCCTGCCGTCGCTCAAATCCTTTGTGCTGCCTGGTGGTTCAGCGCTCTCGGCGCTGCTGCACGTCGCCCGCACGGTGTCGCGACGCGCTGAGCGTTCGGCGTGGGATGCCATCGAAGAGCACCCTTCAGACGTCAGCCCGCTGCCCGCCAAGTACCTGAACCGCCTGTCGGACTTGCTGTTCATCTTGTGCCGAGTGGTCAATCCTGACGGCGACGTGCTGTGGCAACCCGGCGGCGGACGATCCAACCAGCCGAAGAAGTAAGCCCTTACATCAGGTGGTGCGGCGGCGTGCTCGCGGCGACGGACGTGACTCCAACCATGACTGGAATGCCGTCAATGCGCCTCGGTCCAGCGCGATTTCGTAACCCGCCCTGCGCTCCTGGGTGGTATCGCGCAGCTCGAGCACAATGATCTCTTCGGTCATGATGTCGAATTCGTCACCCCGCGGTGGACGTCGAGAAACGACCTCCACACCACGCCGATTGAGCTTGCGGTCCGGCCACAACCGAACGCTGGACAGTCGGTAAAACACGGCATCCGCGCCGCGGTAGCGAATTACGCCGTGGCGCCAACCGTGGCCCCCGACCGCGGGTATGTCCCGCATGATCGCCGCCGTCCCACCTTGACGCAGCTTCCACAAGCGATAGCTCAAGGCGACGACCGCAAGTCCCAGCAGGACGACGAGCGTGACCATCACGCTCATGAGCGCGCTCATCGCCGCGGTGCGCTAGTCGAGCGCGCCGACAGCGCGCAGTCTGCCACGTCCCCTCGCGGCAATGCGCGGGTCGTCTGACTCCGAATCCTGTTTGGCCGCGGCCTCGTCGATCTCCGATTCAAATTGTGCGAACTCGGCGAGGATGCTGACACTCTCCTCGGTGATCGACAGGAAGCCGCCTTCGATGGCGACCCGGAGGTCATCCTCGCCCTCACGCTCGACACGGACTATGGCGTCGTCGACGAGCTGCGCAACCAGCGGGATGTGATTGGGCAGAATCCCGATCTCCCCCACCGTGGTGCGCGTGAAGAGGAACGTCGCCTCGCCCGACCAGATTTTCCGGTCGACGGCGACGATCTCCACGTTCAGCACGGCCATTTCACACCTGCCCTTCCACGCTCAGTCTCCGCCGCCGACACATCACAGCTTGGCGCCGAAGCTTTCGGCCTTCTTTGCCAGGTCGTCCAGCCCACCGATAAGGAAGAAGGCCTGCTCGGGGATGTGGTCGAAATCGCCCTTGGCCAGCTTGTCGAACGCTTCGATGGTTTCCTTCAGCGGAACGGTGGATCCTGGCTGGCCGGTGAACTGCTCTGCCGCCATCATGTTCTGAGAGAGGAACCGCTCGATCCGGCGCGCCCGATTGACCTGCTGCTTGTCCTCTTCGGACAGCTCGTCGATACCCAGAATCGCGATGATGTCCTGAAGGTCCTTGTAGCGCTGCAAAATCCGGATCACTTCCTGCGCAACTCGGTAGTGCTCGTCGCCGACGATCGCCGGGTCCAGGATGGTCGAGCTGGATGCCAACGGGTCCACTGCGGGGAAAATACCCTTGGAGAACACGTTTCGGGACAGCTCGGTGGTGGCGTCCAAGTGCGCGAACGTCGTCGCCGGCGCGGGGTCGGTGTAGTCGTCGGCGGGCACGTACACCGCTTGCATCGAGGTGATGGACTTGCCTCGGGTCGAGGTGATCCGCTCCTGCAGCTCACCCATCTCGTCGGCCAGCGTGGGCTGGTAACCCACCGCCGACGGCATCCGGCCGAGCAGTGTCGACACCTCGGAACCGGCCTGAGTGAACCGGAAGATGTTGTCGATGAACAACAACACGTCCTGGCCCTGCTCATCGCGGAAGAACTCGGCCATCGTCAACGCCGACAACGCGACCCGCATACGAGTGCCGGGCGGCTCGTCCATCTGACCGAACACCAGAGCGGTGTCCTTGAGCACGTCGGCCTCACCGAGCTCCACCCACAGGTCGTTGCCCTCACGGGTGCGCTCCCCGACGCCGGCGAACACCGAAGTACCACCGAAGTTTCGGGCGATACGGTTGATCATCTCCTGGATCAGAACGGTCTTACCCACACCCGCACCGCCGAACAGCGCGATCTTTCCACCACGCACGTAGGGAGTCAGCAGGTCGACGACCTTCAGGCCGGTCTCGAGCATCTCGGTGCGCGGTTCCAGCTCGTCGAACGGCGGCGGCTTACGGTGAATCCCCCAGTGATCGAAGTCTTCTCCGTAACCTGGCTCGTCCAGGCAATGGCCCAATGCGTTGAACACGTGGCCCTTGACGCCGTCGCCGACCGGAACGGAGATCGCCTTTCCGGTGTCGGTCACCTCGACGCCGCGGACCAGTCCGTCGGTCGGTTGCATCGAGATGGTTCGGACCAAGTTGTCGCCGAGGTGCTGCGCAACCTCAAGCGTCAGCGTCTTGGCCAGCTCCTTGTAGGTGATCTCGGCGTGCAGGGCGTTGAACAACTGCGGCACGGAGCCGCGCGGGAATTCGACGTCGACGACGGGTCCGGTGATCCGCACCACGCGGCCGTTGGTGTCGCTGCCCTTCGAGTTCGTCGACTTCGCAGCCTTTTGAGTGGTAGCAGCCATATCCTCTTCGCTTCCTGATGGGGCCTATTTGGCGTCGGCGAGCGCATTTGCGCCACCGACGATTTCGCTGATTTCCTGAGTGATCTGGGCCTGCCGCTCGCGGTTCGCTTCGAGCGTGAGCGATTTAATGAGGTCGTCGGCGTTGTCGCTGGCCGACTTCATCGCACGCTGGCGTGACGCCAGTTCTGACGCGGCAGACTCGAGCAGCGCCGTGTAGATGCGGGTGGTCAGGTAACGCGGCAGCAGCGCGTCGAACAGCGTCGTCGCATCCGGCTCGAATGAATACAGCGTGTGGGGCTCGTTGTCGTCCTCGATGTATTCCACGACCATCGGGGCCATGCGGTGCGCTTTGACCGATTGCGACATCATCGACTTGAATTCGGTGTAGACGATGTGCAATTCGTCGACTCCGGACTCGTCGCTGGACTCTTCGTCGTCGCCGGCGCCGGCCAAGAAGGTACTCACCAGAGTTTCGGCGACCTTCGCGGCGTCCTCGTAGCTGGGTCGCTCCGAGAAACCGGTCCACGATTCGCTGATGTCCCAGTTGCGGAACTTGAAATAGCCCTGCGCTTTACGCCCAACGGTGTAGAGCACCGGAGTCTTGCCGTCTGCGCGCAGGCGCGAGAAAAGCTCCTCGGCCTTGCGAAAGGCGCCGGAGTTGTACGCGCCGCACAGACCCCGGTCCGACGAGACCACCAGCACGCCAACCCGCTTCGGTGAGGGCTTCTCGACCAGCAGTGGGTGGTCGAGAGCCGCCTCCTGCGCGAGCGTGGTGAGCACGCGGGTGATCTCGACGGTGTAGGGCCGGGCCTCTTTCAGCCGTGCCTGTGCCTTGCCGATGCGCGACGTCGCGATCATCTCTTGCGCCTTGGTGATCTTTTTGATCGACCCGGCGGAACGAATGCGACCCCGCAGTTCGCGAAGTGTGGCAGCCATCTTCGATTACTTCTTCTGCTCCGGCGGTGCCGGCTTGTGTACCTGCACTGCTTCTTTGGCTACCTGGTCTTCGTCGAGGGGTTCGACGTGCTCGTCACGCACCACCGATCCACCGCCCGTAGCCGCGAAGCCCTTTTTGAACTCGTTGATCGCGTCGACCAACTTCTTCTCGGTCTCTTCGCTGAGCTTCTGCGATTTCTTGATGTCGGACAGGATGCCGTCCTCGGCCCCGCGGATGTGGTCGAGGAACTCGGTCTCGAAGCGATGCACGTCCTCGGCCGGGACCGAGTCGAGGTGTCCGTCGGTGCCGAGGAAGATCGAAATGACCTGCTCCTCAACGGGTGACGGCTGGTATTGCGGCTGCTTGAGCAGCTCGACCAGTCGTTCGCCGCGATC
>NZ_DASXHW010000369.1:0-1599 GCF_036488105.1 Mycobacterium sp.
TCCGGCTCAGCCACATTGGGCACCTTCGAGCAGACTCGCCCGATGGTTGCCGCGCAGGCGATCGGTATCGCGCGAGCGGCGCTGGAATACGCCACCACCTACGCCACCCAGCGGGAGGCCTTCGGCGGTCCGATCATCGACAACCAGGGCATCGCCTTTCCGCTCGCCGAGATCGCCACACAGATCGACGCGGCTCGGCTGCTGACCTGGCGGGCATCCTGGATGGCCGCCCGGGGGATCGCGTTCGAGCGCGGGGAAGGCTCGATGTCGAAGATGGCGGCCAGCGAGGTCGCGGTGCGCGCGACCGAACGGGCCATTCAGACGCTGGGCGGCTGGGGCTACATCAACGACCACCCGGTCGAGAAGTGGTATCGAGATGCCAAGCTTTACACCATCTTCGAGGGCACCAGCGAGATTCAGCGGATCGTCATCTCCACCGCGCTCGGCGCCACGGAAGGGGCGCCGCCGCTGCACGTCGAACTGGAGCCGACCGGCGGGCCCCTGAATCGCGTGTTCGGCCGCGGCACCCTGTTGCGGGGCCGAGTTGCCGACGCGGCGCTTGCCGCCAAGGACCGAGTTCCCGGGCCGTTCATGCGGGTCGCCATGCAGGCCTTGCGGCCACCGCGAAAATAACTAGCTATGCCTACCGATAAGACCGGCGCCGAGGCCACTGTCAGCGCCGCTGAGGGGAAGTACACGATCGCCGTCGACGGTGAAACCGTCGGGCTCGCGGCCGTCGCCGACCGCGGCAACCAGCGAGTTTTCTACCACACCGAAGTCGACGAACGATTCGGCGGACGCGGGCTGGCCAACATTCTCGTTGCGGAGGCGCTGGAGAGGACCCGCGCGGACGGCAAGCGTGTTGTCCCGGTCTGCCCGATGGTGGCCGCCTTCATCAAAAAGCATCCCGAGTTCAACGACATCACCGACAAGGCCACCCCGGAGCTCCTGCGCTGGGTCGAAACCCTCTGATCAGTTCTCCCGGTCGGCCAGCTCCGCGACGAACCGGTCGATGAAAGCGTCCGCCGGCCCCGTACTCGCCTGCCGGATAACGAATTTCGTCAAGCCGGCATCCAGGTACGCGTCGAGTTGACGGTGCAGCTGCTCCCAGTCCGCGGCCACCAATTCGGCCGGATCGGCGTCTGGGCGGCGACGACGGACCGCGGTGGCCAACTCCGACGGCAATTCGCCGTCGGCGACCGCCAGCGAGATGCCGAAGTGATCGGGTTCGATCTGCCGGCCGGCCTCCGCGGCCGCCCGCTCGATCGCCTCGCGACCGGACCGCGCCTCGTCGGGAGTCAGGAAGCTGCCCAGCCATCCGTCGGCCAGCGTGCCGATTCGCCGGAACGCTGCCGGTGCCGAGCCGCCCAGCCAGATGTCCAGCGGGGGATTGGGCCGCGGCGCGACAGCGGCCGCGGTCACCGTGAAGTATTGGCCGCTGTAGCTGGCCGGCTCCTCGACCAGTACTGCACGCAGGATGCGGAGTGACTCGTCGAACACCGCCGCGCGCTCGCCGTCGGGAACCGTGAACACTTCGCGCTCAGCGGGAATGGCCGAGCGCAGACCGAAGACCGGCAGGACCCGCTTGGGCGCTACGGC
>NZ_DASXHW010000371.1:0-3311 GCF_036488105.1 Mycobacterium sp.
TACCGGCGGGATGGCGTCCAAGGTGTCGGCGGCGCTGCTGGCCGCCGATGCCGGGGTGCCCGTGCTGCTGGCCGCCGCCGCCAACGCCGAAGCGGCACTGGCGGATGCTTCGGTGGGCACGGTGTTCGCCGCGCGGCCCAACCGCATGTCGGCGCGCCGGTTCTGGGTACGATATGCCGCCGAGTCCGCCGGTGCGCTCACCCTCGACGAGGGTGCGGTGAGTGCCGTTCTGGGTCAACGCCGTTCACTGTTGCCAGCGGGAATCACCGCGCTGTCCGGCCGATTTCACGGCGGCGACGTTGTCGACTTGACCGGACCGGACGAGGCCCTGGTGGCTCGCGGAGTCGTCGCCTACGACGCCGCCGAGCTGGCCACCATGATCGGTCGGTCGACCTCCGAGTTGCCCGCCGAGCTGCGTCGTCCCGCAGTGCACGCCGACGACCTGGTCGCCGTCTAGGTTGCCAAAGGCTTCAAATACAAAGCGCCCCAGACGATTTCGGTCAGCGTGCTGGCGAGCTCCGCATCGTATGTGGCCGGGTTACTCGGCAGGTTCTGTTGACAGGTCCGCTCGACCATCCAGGTGAGCGCACTTGCCGTGGTCGGCGCGGGCAGCTCGCGGATTGAGCCATCGGCCTGACCGTCTTCGATGACACGGGCCAATCGACCGGTGATGGCGGTCAGCAGATTGCGGTAGGTCGCACCGACCAACGAGTCGTAGGCGGCCATCTCGTTCAGCGCCACCAGCACCGGTTGATGTCGTCGGTAGCTGGCGATGATGGCGGCCATCCCGGCGCGTACGTCATCGGGATCGTGTCGCCACGCCACGCTCCACCAGCGTTCGGCGCTTTCGGCGAGATCGGCGAACACCTGGCCGGCCAGCCGTCGCAGCAGGTGGCCTTTGTCCTCGAAGTAGATGTAGAAACTGGCCCGCGACATCCCGGCTTCAGTAGACAGCCGGTCCACGCTGAGTTCGGTGAAGCTCGCGCCGTCGCGCATCAGCCGTTCGGTCGCGTCAAGCAGCCGGCGCTCCATCTGCTCACGGCGCTCCTGCCGCTTGGCTTGCGGCTTGCGGGTGACTGACGGCATGACACCTCCTGACTCAACCACTGGTCAGAGCACGATCGACAGTATGACATCTTGACTAGACACTCTGTCTAGTCCTATTCTCGTCGGTGTCTTGAAACTGTGACCGGCGTCATAGCCGATGGAGGATTCGCCCATGACAGCGACGGCCGCGACCCCCCGCGCCTACGACCCCATCGACCTGTCGTCCCGCGCGTTCTGGTCGACCAGCGCGCAGGAGCGGGAAGTGGCATTCGCCGAGCTTCGGGCCGAACGCCCAGTGAGCTGGCACCCGCCGGTGGAAGACGCCATGCTGCCTGACCCCGATGACCCCGGCTACTGGGCGGTCACCCGCCGCGACGACATCGTCGCGATCAGCCGCGACAACGAGTCCTTCCTGTCGGGCAAGGGCGTCATGTTCGAGAACTTCCCGGTGGAGCTGCTCGAAGCGTCGCAATCCTTCCTGGCCATGGACCCGCCGCGGCACACGTTCCTGCGCAAACTCGTCAGCGCCGCATTCACCCCGCGGCAGGTCCGGCGCATCGAAGATTCGATCAAGGCGAACGCGAAGACCATCGTCGAGGAACTCGAATCCGCCGGCAACGGTGCCGATTTCGTCGACCTCTGCGCCAAGGAGCTACCCATTCGCACGCTGTCGGACATGGTGGGCATCCCCGAGTCGGAGCGGCAACAGCTCGCGCACGCGGCCGACGCCATGGTCTCGTCGGGCGACCCGGAGTACCTGAAGGGTCGCCACCCGCTGGAGGTGTTGTTCGAGGCGCAGACTTATGTGCATCAGGTGGCCGGGATGCTCGCCGCCGAGCGCCGCGAGCATCCCGGCGATGACCTGTTCACCAGCCTGGTGACGGCCGAGGTAGACGGCGACAGGTTGGCCGACGCCGACGTCGCCGCGTTCTTCGTGTTGCTCACCGTGGCCGGCAATGACACCACCCGCCAAACCACCAGTCACGCGCTGAAGGCCCTCACCGACTATCCCGACCAGCGTGCCTGGCTGCTGGAGGATTTCGACAATCGCATCGGGCGAGCGGTCGAGGAGTTCATCCGCTGGGCCAGCCCGGTAATGACGTTCCGTCGCACGGCCGCAAAGGATGTCGAGATCGGCGGCCAAGCCATTCGCGCCGGCGAGAAGGTGGTGATGTTCTACTCCTCGGGCAACTACGACGCCGACGTGTTCGAGCATCCCGAGCGCCTCGACCTGAGCCGCGACCCCAATCCTCACGTCGGGTTCGGCGGTGGCGGCGTGCACTTCTGTTTGGGTGCGAACTTGGCCAGGGCGCAGCTGCGGGCGATCTTCGGCGAGCTCTTGCGTCAGCTGCCGGATATCCAAGCCGGCGACCCGGTGTACGTGGCCGGCAATTTCATTCACGGCATCTGCAGCATGCCCTGCACGTTCTAGCGAACTGACGCCGCGGCCAACTCCTCGGCCAGCAGCGTCAGCAACTCCGAGCAGCCGCCGTTGACCTTCACCGTGGCCAGGTCGTCGCCGCGGGTAGGTCCGCGGTTGACGATGGCCACCGGAATCTTGCGCGCCGCGGCGTGCCGCACGAACCGGTAGCCGGAGAACACCGTTAGCGACGATCCGGCCACCAGCAGCGCGTCAGCCGCATCGATCAGCGAAAAAGATTGTTGAACAACGTCTTTGGGCACGCTTTCACCGAAATACACGATGTCGGGCTTGAGCATGCCACCGCACGATGCGCAGTCGAGGTAGCGAAACGACGCGGTGTCCGCGACGACGGCATCAGCATCTGGAGCCACCGCCAAGCCGCCCACCGCCTCGACCCGTTCGGTGAAACCGGGGTTCAACGCGTCCAGTTCCTCAGCCAGCGACGCGCGACTCCTGGACTGGCCACAACTCAGGCAGATCACCTGTGCGTAGGTGCCGTGCAGGTTGATCACGTTGCGGCTGCCGGTTTTGGTGTGCAGCAGGTCGACGTTCTGGGTGATGACGCCGTTGACCACACCGTTGCGCTGGAGTGCGGCCACCGCGCGATGCCCGGCATTGGGTTGGGTGTCAGCCATGTGCCGCCAGCCGACGTGGTTGCGCGCCCAGTACCGCTGCCGGAACACCGGGTCGGAGGTGAACTGGTGAATCGTCATCGGGTTGCTCGGCGGCGAATCGGGCCCACGGTAATCCGGAATACCGGAATCGGTCGAAATCCCCGCCCCGGTCAACACGGCCACACGGCGGTCGGTCAGCACGGAGACCAGCTCCGGAGCTTCCGCGC
>NZ_DASXHW010000374.1:0-9800 GCF_036488105.1 Mycobacterium sp.
CGGAGAAGGAGATCGCGCGCCGGCTCGAGGTCGGCATCGGACTCACCTCACCCGAACTCGCGACGCTGATGGCACACGTCAAGCTGACGCTCAAGGACGAACTGCTGGAAACCGATCTGCCGGATCAACAGGTATTCGCCAGCAAGCTGCCGCGGTATTTCCCGTCGCAGCTGCGGGAACGGTGCGGTCCGGCGATCCGCACGCATCAGCTGCGGCGGGAGATCGTGACCACCATGCTGGTCAACGATCTGGTCGACACCGCCGGCATCAGCTACGACTACCGAATCACCCAAGACACCGGGGTGGGTCCGGTGGATGCGGTACGCACCTACGCCGCGACCGACGCCATCTTCGGGATCGGGCAACTGTGGCACAGCATTCGCGCGGCCGGGGTGCCGATCGCGGTGTCCGATGAGATGACGCTGGATACCCGTCGGCTGATCGACCGCGCCGGGCGCTGGCTGCTCAACTACCGCCCCCAACCGTTGGCGGTGGGCGCCGAAATCAACCGATTCGCAGGGAAAGTGGCAGCGCTGACGCCGCGGATGTCGGAGTGGCTGCGCGGTGACGACAAGGCGATCGTGGAGAAGGAAGCCACGGAATTCGTCAAACAAGGCGCGTCAGCGGATCTCGGCTACATGGTGGCCGCCGGCCTGTACCGGTACAGCCTGCTCGACATCATCGACGTCGCCGACATCGAGGACCGTGAACCGGCCGAAGTCGCCGACACCTACTTCGCGCTGATGGACCGGCTCGGAACCGACGGTCTGCTCACCGCGATATCCGAGCTTCCGCGCGCCGACCGTTGGCACTCGTTGGCGCGCTTGGCAGTTCGTGACGACATCTACTCGTCGCTGCGCTCGTTGTGTTTCGACGTGCTCGCCGTCGGCGAACCGGAGGAAACCGGCGAAGAGAAGATCGCCGAGTGGGAGCACACCAGCGCGTCGCGAGTGGAGCGGGCACGGCGCACGCTGAGCGAAATTCACGAAAGCGGCCAGAAGGATTTGGCCACACTCTCGGTGGCGGCGCGCCAGATTCGCTCGATGACGCGCACCAGCGGGCGAGGAGCAGCAGGTTGACGCCTGGATTCGTCGCGGCTGTTCCGGTCCGTTGGTCGGACATCGACATGTACCAGCATGTCAACCACGCGACCATGGTCACGATCATGGAGGAGGCCCGCGTCCCGTTTCTCAAACCGGCTTTCGAGTCAGACATCCTTGAAATCGGGCTGCTGATCGCGGACGTACGTGTCACCTACAAAGGTCAACTGCGGCTGGTTGATTCACCGCTGCAGGTCACTATGTGGGTAAAGCGTTTGCGGGCAGTCGATTTCACGCTCGGCTACGAAGTGCGTTCGGTGAGCGCCGATCCGGAGTCGAAGCCTGCCGTGATCGGCGAGTCGCAACTGGCCGCGTTCAACATCGACGAGCAGCGACTCGTTCGTCTGGCGCCGCATCACCGGGAATACCTTCAGCGGTGGTTGAGATAGCCGAGCGGGGCGTCTGGCTGGGACCGGAATCCGTCGCCGCCCATCGCGCCGATTTGGCCGCGTTCGCCGAGCGGGCGGCGCGACTCGATGCCGCCACCGTCGTCCGGTTGCGGACACGTTCGCCCGGGGAATTCACTGCCTGGGCGTCGACCGGCCTGGACGTGCTGGCCAGCAGGGTGGTGTCCGGAATCGTCCGACCCGACGATTTATCCGTTGGCGCAGACGAACTGGCGCGCGGGTTGGCTGCTGTCGACAGCACGGGTTACGTCAATCCGGGCTTTCCGATGGATTCCGCGTGGCGGGGAGTACTGCCACCGGACTCGGGCTTCGCCCACCTCGACGATGTGCCGGCCCGCCTGATGCTTGATTTGGCTCAGCGTGGCGGGCAATTGGCCAAGGAGCACAGCAGCGCTCAGGGCCCGCCGGTGTCGCTGCTGGACCAGGAGGTGATCCAGGTCAGCTCGGCCGAAGGCAGCGTCGGCGTCCCGATGCGATGTGTATTCGCGCTGACGGCAATGGGTTTCCTGCCGCAGTCATCCGAGGCTGTCGGTCCCGACGAGATCGTGCGGGTCCGCGTGCTGCCGGCTTGGTTGCGCATCGATGCGCGATTCGGTTCGGTGTACCGGCGCCGGGGCGATCCGGCGCTGGTGCTGCGTTGACCTATCTCACGGCTGATAGCGCAACCACAGCGGCAGGACGTCGTGGAGATGGTCCATGAACTTTTTCAGGCCCACTCGATATTCGACGTACCCGAACCGGTCGACCGCTCGCTCGGGAAACGCAATGCCGACACCGAACAACCCGGGAGCCAGAATGCCATTGGTGGGGTTGTAGTCCAGCTGACCCCATTGCCTCGTCTCCGGCAGCGTTCTGCGCTCAAGACCGACGGTGTACACCGCGCTATCGCATTCAGCGAGCTTGTCCTCGAACTCCGCACCATCGACCAGACACCGCTCCAGACGGTCCGGAAGCACACCGTCGATGTTCTCTCGCGCCCAAACAGCCGCTCGCCCCTTGAGGCCGGAGTCATCGAACAGAATCCAATCATCAAGATAAATAGCGTATTTGAGCGGGCTACGATAAAAGTTGATCACTTTCGCAACCGGGTGACGCAGCAGATGCGGCAACACGATCATCGACGAGTGCGACGATCCGAACACCGCCACCGTCGCCTCGTCCAACGGCTGCGCGGCGAGCTTCTCGGGGTCGAGCGCGACCTCTAACGGGATCTCTTTCAGCTGAGGGTAATTGAGCTTCTTGGGCGTCGCGCCGACGGCCAGGATCACATTTGTGGACGTCAGTTCCTGTTGTTCTGTTTCGATACGCCACCGTCGTTGTGCCAACGAGAGTGCAGTTGCGGTGGCTTCCACCGTTATCACCTGCTCGCGCAACTGCTCGGTGATCCACCGCAGTGGGTCGGCGACCAGGGCGAGCGCGCAGGTTTCTTCGGTGTCTATTTCCGTCAGTGGCATCGGGGGCGCGTCGGAGAACCGAAATGCGTTAGCGTCGTTCAGATAACTGAGGAAGAAGCCGACTTGAGTGTTGCTGGAAACCGATCGCCACTTCGCGCCGATATCGCCCGCCCCGAAGGCCGGATCGATCCAGGCAATGTCCTTTCCGGCTATACCGTGATCGAGCAGTTTTCCCACCGCCGCGATGCCCGCAGGCCCCGCGCCGATGACTGTCCACTCGTAAGTCACTGGTTATGTATAGGGATCGGCGTCGCCATGCGCTACCGGCCGGATGACGAGGCCAGCCACGCTGCGGCGTTGGCCGGCAACATCCCGTCGATCGTCGGCGCGCTGGCCAGCAAGACTTCGCCGCTAGGCAGCGGTAGCGGCCGATTGCCGGTGTTGAGCACGCAACGCAGCCCGCCGCCGTGGCGGACGAACGCCAGCGCGTCGGGAGCGATATCCAGCCAATCGATACCCTCGCCCGCGAATTCTGAGCGGCTACGGCGTATTTCGAGCGCATGCTGGAAGAACGACAGTGTCGAGTCGGCATCCGCCAGTTGCTTTTCCACGGTCAGTGCCGCCCAGTCCGGCGGCATCGGCAACCAGGTGTCCGCGGAAGCCGAGAAACCGAACGGGGGAGTGTCGCCGCGCCACGGAATAGGGATGCGGCATCCGTCGCGGCCGCGGACGGTATGGCCGGACCGTTCCCACGTCGGATCCCGCAGCGCTTTGTCGGGCAACTCAACATTGGCCAGGCCCAATTCCTGGCCGTTGTAAAGGAACACCGCGCCGGGCAGGGCGAGCGTCACCAGGGCCATCGCACGCGCCCGATCCAGCCCGACCGTGCCGCCACCGTAGCGGCTGGGCGCCCGTACGACGTCGTGATTTTCCAACGTCCATGTGGGAGTGGCTTTTTCGATCGCAGCGGCGGCCAGGGTGTTGTCGATCGAATGGTGGATCTCGGTGATGTCGAATTCGGCTCGCACCAGGCGGAAATTGAAACCCAGGTGCAACTCGTCGGCGCGCAAGTACTCGGCCCAGCTGGCATTGTCGAAAACCCAGACCTCGCCGATGGTCACCGCCTCGGGATAGTCGTCCATCACCCCGCGGATATTGCGGTGAATCGCATGCACATTGGGATGGTTGAACCGCGGGTCACCGTCGCTGAGCATCCGCGGCCGCATCTCGACATCGGAGTCCGGAAGACCTGGCGGTTTGGCCATCCCGTGTGCGACGTCGATGCGGAAGCCGTCCACGCCGCGCTCGAGCCAGAACCGCAACGTCTTCTCGAGATCGTCGAAGACCTCCGGGTTGTCCCAGTTGAGGTCCGGCTGCTCGACGTCGAAAAGATGCAGGTACCACTGGCCCGGATTACCGTCCGGCTCGACCACCCGGGTCCAGGACGGTCCGCCGAAAACGGACTGCCAGTTGTTCGGCGGCTCCGCGCCACCGGGCCCGCGACCGTCCCGGAAGATGTAGCGGTTCCGCGCGGCGCTGTCGGGTGCGGCGGCCAGTGCCTCCTGAAACCACGGATGCGCCGAGCTGGTGTGGTTGGGCACCAAGTCCATCGTGATCTTGATGCCGCGCTCATGCGCCGCCGCGATAAGTCGTTCGAAAGCCCCCAAGTCGCCGAACAGCGGATCGATGTCGCGCGGATCAGCGACGTCATAGCCGTGGTCGGCCATCGGGGACACCATGATCGGGCTGAACCAGATCGAGTCGACGCCCAGCCGCTCCAGATAGTCCAGCTGTGCCGCCACGCCGTTGATGTCACCGACGCCGTCGCCGTCGCTGTCGGCGAACGACCGCGGATACACCTGATAGAACACCGCGTCCGTCCACCACCGCCCCTGTCGATGTGAGGTCATCAGAACTCCGAGTTGACGAGGGAATGCGCGGCCATTTCCAGGTAGTCGAGCAACGCCTTGCGGTGCACGTCGTCGAGGGTCGCCGAGTCAACGGATGCGACCGCGGTATGCATGCAGCGCAGCCAGGCGTCGCGCTCGAACGGGCCGATCTGGAACGGCGCGTGCCGCATCCGCAGCCGGGGATGGCCGCGCTGATCGGAGTATGTCCGCGGGCCGCCCCAGTACTGCTCGAGGAACATCCGGAGCCGGACCTCGGCGCCCGCGAGGTCATCTTCGGGGTAGATACGCCGCAGAATTTCGTCCTCGGCGACCAGCTCGTAAAAGCGCGACACGATCGCATGGAACGTGTCTGCGCCGCCGACAGCGTCGTAGAAGGTCTCTTGTGGTTGTTCCATCGCCTCCATTGTGGGCCATGCCCAGAGGGGGCCGCTGAGCGACGTATGAACCTTGGCCGCGGACGTGGCAACCGGCTGTTCACCGGATTGACCAGCGGGCACCGGCAATTTGGCGTGCGCTGGCTGGCGAATCGTGGTGGACTGTCTGGCGGAGGACGTATGGCGCAGCGCAAACGCCGCCACCACAGTTCGGGTGCCGCGGCAGGCCTCACCGGGCCCGCGACCGGTTCGACCCTGCATAGCGTCCAAACCGTGGACACGCATCCGCCCGTCGCCCACGACGGCGGATCGATCTGGAATCGCCGGCGGGTGCTGCTGCTGAACTCCACCTACGAGCCGTTGACCGCGTTGCCTGTCCGGCGGGCGATCATCATGCTGATCTGCGGCAAGGCCGACGTCGTGCACGACGACCCGACCGGGCCGGTCGTCCACTCGACGTCCAGATCGATCGCGGTGCCCTCGGTGATCCGGCTGAAGACGTTCGTCCGGGTGCCCTATCGGGCCCGTGTCCCGATGACGCGCGCGGCGCTGATGCATCGCGACCGGTTTTGCTGCGCGTACTGCGGGGCCAAGGCCGACACCGTCGACCACGTGGTGCCGCGCAGCCGCGGCGGCGATCACTCGTGGGAGAACTGCGTCGCGTGCTGCTCGACCTGCAACCATCGCAAGGGCGACAAGTCGCTGGCCGAGCTGGGCTGGTCGCTGCGCTGGGCGCCGACGCCACCCAAGGGGCAGCATTGGCGACTGCTCTCAACCGTCAAGGAGCTCGACCCGTCGTGGGCGCGATACCTCGGCGAAGGCGCGGCCTAGCCATTCGCGAATCGACTCTCACTCCATCGCTTCAGGTGGCTGGGAACCAGTTTGCGACGATTTTGGCGATTTCGATGTAGAGCGGGATCCCGATGGTGACGTTGTAGGAGAACGTCAGTCCCAGCGATGCGGCAAGGGGCAGGGTTGGGCTGGCTTCGGGGATCGCCAAGCGCTGCACGGCGGGTACCGCGATGTAGGACGCTGAGCCGCAGAGCACGGCGAATAAGACGTAGGTTCCTGGCTCGAAGTTGGTGTGAGTGAGGTAGGCGTAGGTGTGGGCAACGATGATTCCCAGTGGCGCGAAAAGGTTGGGTGCCAGTAGGCCGAAGAAGATGAACCCGCGGCCGGCGGATTTGAGGTCCCGCAGTTTGCGAGCGGCTGTCATGCCCATTTCGAGCAGGAACAGGCAAAGCGCGCCTTGGAAGGCGGCGATGAAGAAGACATCGTCGTCGTGGGTGACTTTGTGTCCCTGCAGCCCACTGATGAAGCCGATGGTGATGCCGCCGAAGAGCAGAAGCAGGCCGGGGTTCAGGAAGACCTCGCGCAGCAGTTGGCGGGAGAGCAGCGGCGGCTTCTTGCCGGTCTCGTCGACGCCGTCGAGTGTGCGCCGTTGCCGCTGGTCCAGCGAGAAATCCAGCTGCTGGGCGATTCCGCGGTCGCCTTCGGTGTCCAGCTGCTGCCCGGGACCTGGCTGGGCCGCGGCGCCGGGCGCAAACCTCGCCGGCGCCGGTGCGGTGTAGCCGTGCTCACCGGGCATGTTGCCGTCCGCGTCCATCCCCTTGTCCCGCAACCGTGCCACCAGAAACAGTGCCACCAGACAGCCGGGGACCTCCATCACGGCCAGCATCACCGGCATGTACGCGTCGAAGGCCATTCCCACGCTGACGAGAATCGCCACGCAGGTGGCAAAAGTTCCGGCCGAGTCCGACCCGTAGTACCCGGCAACGGTGGCCTTGTCGACTTGGTGCAGCCGGGTCAGCCAGTTCAGAAGGAGGTAGGCGAGCACACCGATCACAAAGTTCGAGGCGAAGCCGACGACCATGAATCCCGCGATGTCACCGACGCTTGACGCCTTGATCGCGGCGAGTTCTTCACCGCCGTGCCAGCCGATGGCCAACAGCAGATACATCGTCAGGCCCTGGTAGATCACATAGGGAAACTCGAAGTCCACCTTGAGGAGTGGGAGCAGAAACCCGAAGTAGAAGAACAGCAGCAGCGGTTTGAACAGATTATGCTCGAAGTTTTGCAAGAATTCATGTACCATTTGCCTTAGCCTCGTTTCCATTATCACGTTGGGGGGCAACGCGTTTCGTCTCGCTGTCAACGTGGGTGATGAGCGTTTGGGGTCGGGTGTGCAGACGAGGCGTTCAGCTTCGTCGTCGTCACGCAGTGGCTTGAGATCGACAAGCATGGGCGCAGCGAACTGGATCGCTGTGGTGCCGAGTGGCTCGGTACCCGAAGCGATGTATTGGCGGAGCCAGTTTGGCTGGCGTAGGGATCGGCGCCTCGGCGATCGTGGCAACTAGTCTGGGCGAATCGTTGCCCGCAGCCGGTCAGCGTCTACGTACCCCTGGCGCGCCAGGGTCGGTGCAGTCGGCGATGAAGATAGCCGCCCACGTCGCGGTTGCGCTGTAGCACAGCAAGCTCCCATCCGTGCCGACAGTATGGGCTTTTCAGATCCAGAGTCGTTGCGACCGGATCGGTTGCGTCTCGATGAAGCTGACGGGTCGCGGAGCGATGCGACATATGTGCTGAGAGTGGATCGTAGTCGAACTCGCGCACTATCTGCTGCCTATCCAGGACAACTGCAGCGGCCGCTGTCGGACCACGGGACATGGTGCTAGTACAACATCTGAGCAGAAACTACGCGATTCGCCTGGGAGATCGGCTGTCAGCTGCTGAGAATTCGCTGGGAGACAAGCTTGTGCGCCACATCTCGCGCCATAACGGGACTTTGAATCCAACTGCCCCCGCCGGCCGCCGGTGGGATACGGTTTGCGTCGTGAGCACGATGGAAATCCATGCGTTGTTTCTGGGCATCCCGTTGTTGCTGGTAATCCTGCTCGTGGCGATGATCTGGTCACGCAAGGGTCCGCACCCGGCGACCTACAAAATGTCGGAGTCCTGGACGCATCCCCCGATCCTGTGGGCCGCGACCGACGAGGTCGTCGGCCACGGCCACGGCGGTCATGCTGCATCCGAGTTCAGCGTGGGAGGTGGCGCGAGTGGCAAGTGGTGAGGTCGCAACCCTGAAGCACCCCGAGCTGGCCCACGGCTCGGCGATCACGACCAGTGGACGGATCTCGGGCGTCACCGAACCCGGTGAAGTCTCGGTGCACTACCCGTTTCCCATCAGCGATCTGGTCACCCTTGACGACGCACTGACCTACGGGTCGCGGGCCGCCGGAGCGCGGTTCGCCGTCTACATCGGTGACCTGGGCAGCGACACCGCAGCGCGGGCGCGCGAAATCCTGGCCAAGGTGCCGACGCCGAACGATGCGGTGCTGATTGCCGTCTCTCCGAATCAGCATGTGATCGAGGTGGTGTACGGCTCCGGCGTTCGTGGCCGCGGGGCCGAATCGGCTGCGCCGCTTGGGATAGCCGCCGCGGCGCCGGCGTTCCAGGAGGGCAACCTGATCGACGGACTGGTCAGCGCGGTCCGCGTGACCAGCGCCGGCATCTCGCCGGCTTAGCCCGCTACCGCCCGGTCAGGTCACGGCTGCGCCGTCGAACTGACGCGCGCGCAGCGACCGCTCGATTCCGGCGCGGCCCTCGAGCACCAGGCGGCGCAGCGCTGCGGGCAGCTCCGGATCGGCGAGAAACGCGTCGGCCGCGGCGAGGCCGTCGTCGCTGATGTCCCACGAGGGGTACAGGCCGACCACGACCGTCTGCGCCACCTCACTGGACCGGCGTTCCCATATGCCGCGGATCGCAGCGAAGTAACGCGCACCGAACGGCTTGAGCAGCTCAGCCTGACCGGGTTTGACGAAACCGGCGATGATCGATCGCGCGGTGATGTTGGCCAGCGCATCGTCTTCGGTGACCGTCGTCCACGCCGACTCCTTGACCGCCGCCTGCGGTCGCGCCGCAGAGGCCTGCGCGCCGAAGCGTTTACCTGCCGCGGTGGGGTCGCGCTGGACCTCGGCGTCGATGAACGGCGTTGCCGGGCCGTCGGCGTCGATCTCGCCGGCGGCGGCCAGCGCCGTCACGATCCGCCAACGCAGATCGGTGTCGATCGACAGCCCGGCCAAACCTAACTCGGCGGGGTCGTGATCGAGGAGATCGGCCAGGACCACCACGTGCCGCGTCGACAACACCGACGTGCACAGCGCGTTGACGAACGCCAGCTGATGATCCGATCCCGTCGCCGCGGCGCGGGCCAGCTCGAGTAGCCGGTCGGCGAAAGCCGGCCAGCCTTCCGACTGCGCCCACTCCGGGTTGGCGTAAGAACCCAGCGCGGTCTGGGCCTGCAGGAGCAACCGTTGCGCAACCCCGACCTCGGTTTCGCCCTGAATGCCGCCAGCGACCAGCGACACGAAATCGCGGGCCCGCAGCTCGGCGTCGCGAGTCATCTCCCAGGCGGCCGACCACACCAATGTTCGGGGCAACGGTTCGGCGATGTCGGCGATGCGGTCCAGCGCCGTCTGCAATGAGCCGGGGTCCAGCCGCAGCGAGCAGTAGGTCAGATCATCGTCGTTGACCAAGACCAGCCTGCCAGCCGAAATGCCAACCAGCGCAGCAACGTCCGTGCTTGCGCCGCTGATGTCGAGTTCTTCGCGATGGG
>NZ_DASXHW010000496.1:0-7379 GCF_036488105.1 Mycobacterium sp.
CACGGTGACCGGAGGGCTGTCATGACATTGCGCGTCGTCCCAGAAGGCCTTGCGGCTGCCAGCGCGCGCATCGAAGGCCTCACGGCGCGGTTGGCATCTGCCCAGGCTGGCGCGGCGCCGATGATCACGGCCGTGATCCCACCTGCCGCCGACCCGGTGTCGTTGCAGACAGCGGTCGAATTCAGTCTCCGTGGTGGCCAGCATGCCGCGGTTGCCGCCCAGGGTGCCGAAGAGCTTGGTCGCTCCGGCGTCGGGGTCGCCGAGTCGGGTGCAAGCTATGCCGCAAAAGACGCCGCCGCGGCGGCGTCGTATCACGGCGTCTGGGGCTGACGATGACGGCGCCCATCTACATGGCTGCGCCGCCCGAGGTGCACTCCACGTTATTGAGCAGTGGCCCCGGGCCCGGCTCGCTACTCGAGGCTGCGGGGGCGTGGAATTCACTGAGTGCCGAATACACCTCAGTGGCTGAGGAACTCAGTTCCGTGCTGGCCGAGGTGCAGACCGGCGCCTGGCAGGGGCCGAGCGCGGAGTCTTTCGTGTCGGCATATGTCCCGTATCTGGCCTGGTTGACGAAGGCCAGCGCTGACAGCACAGTGGCGGCCGCGCAGCACGAAACCGCGGCCGCCGCCTACACTGCCGCCTTGGCGGCCATGCCGACCATGCCTGAGCTGGCCACCAACCATGTGGTGCACGGCGTGCTGCAGGCCACGAATTTCTTTGGCATCAATACGATCCCGATTGCGCTCAACGAGGCCGACTACGTCCGGATGTGGATTCAGGCGGCCACCACGATGACGACGTATCAAGCGGTATCCACCACGGCATTGGCCGCGACACCTCAGACCGATGCGGCGCCGCAGATCGTGAACTCCGCCCAGCCCGCCGATAGCCAGAGCAGCGACAGCGGAATCTTGCCGATTATCGACGACGACAGCGGCAGTCCACACGACGCGTCCTGGTATGTGAATCGGGTTTTGGAGATTACCCAGACGTTGCAACGGGATTTCTCTGAATTCTTCACCAATCCATCGCAGGCCGTACCACAGCTGTCGAGCGACATCTCGGGCTTGATCGCCGATGAGACTGGTCACCTGAGCGAATTCATCAATGCCTTCCAACCGGAACTGATCGCCGCGGCTGCTGGCGCGGCATCGACTGGCCTCGGCGCTGTTGGCGGCTTCGCCGGGCTTGCCGGGCTGGCCGGTTTAACGCAACCCGTGGCCCAGATCCCCATGCAGGTCGCCCCGCCGGTCCCGTCCGACGCAGCGCCGGCCGCCGGGGTGGCTCCGGCTGCCGCGACCGCCACGGCCCCGGCCTCGACGCCAGCGTCGGCGTTGGCGCCCGCCGCTCCGGCCGGCACCGTCGCCACTTCGGCGCCGGCAGCACCGGCTCCGCCCGCGGCGGGGCCCGGTTTTGTCCCGCCATACGCAGTGGGTCCTCCCGGCATCGGCGCGGGGTGGGGAATGGCCAGTACCGCCGGCGCGGGCGACAAACGGAAAGCCGCTGAGCCTTTTGCCGCTGCCGCGGCCGCCGCGGTGGGGTCGCGTGAGCCCCGTCGGTTACGGCGACGCCGGCGGTCGGGTCTGCGGGGGTACGCTCACGAGTTTATGGCAATGAATATCAATGTCGATCCCGACTGGGGCAGGTCGGAAAGTGGATCGACGGCGACTACTGAACGCGGTGCCGGGCCGTTGGGTTTTGCCGGCACGGCGGCCAAAAGCGGTTCGGCTGCAACGGGTTTAGCGACGCTCGCCGACGACGAATTCGGCGGCGGGCCGGTGCTGCCAATGGTGCCGGGTAGCTGGACCGCAGACCAGTCCGGCGAGGCGGACGAAGGCGGAGAGCACGACTGATGCGACAACGCTCACCGGGCGTTGACACGGAGATGTCGCTGGCCTCGTTGCTGGAGCCACTCTCCGTAAAGACCTTCCTCAACGAGATCTGGGGCAAGGACCACCGCCACATCAGCGGCGCCCGCTCCTTCGAGGCCCTCTTGCCCGGACCCTCGACGGTCGACGGGCTGCTCGAGCTGTTTCGTCACGAGCCGGCAGCGTTGCGGCTGGTACGCGGAAAAGACAAAAAGGGCCCGGATAGTTACCGGCTGGCCGATGCCACTCTCGATGTCGCGAGCGTCCGCATTGACTTTGCCGACGGCTACACCATCGTCGTGGACGGCATTGAACAGTACGTGCGGACGATCGGAACACTGGCCCGATCGCTCGAGGTGGAGCTGAATTTCCCGACGCAGGTGAACGCCTACATCACGCCACCGCAATCCACCGGCCACGTCCCGCACTACGACGACCACGACGTCTTGATCCTGCAGATTCAAGGCTCCAAGACGTGGCATCTCTACGTCGGGGCGGACCTGCCGCCACGCGAGATCCAGCGCGACCAGGACAAAGCCGTTGTCCTCGAAAGGCTTCCGACGCCAACGGATGTGCTCCTGGAAGCCGGTGACGTGCTCTACGTGCCGCGCGGCCGGGTGCACGCAGCCGAGACGCACTCCGAACCATCGATTCATCTGACCGTGGGAATTCACGCGCCGACCGTGCTGATGCTGGCTATCGGAGCGCTGTACTCGCAGAGCTTCCGCGATGACCGTCTGAATGCCCAGCTGCCGGCCCGTCATCTCGACGATGCGGAGCTGGACGCGACCGTTCGGGACTTGGTGCTGGAAGCCGTTGCGACAGTGCAGGATCCAGACGCATTGACCGACGGTGTCGGCTTACTTTCCGACGTGTTGGTCCGTCGCGGCACGTGTCCGCCGATCGGCCGGATCGCCGGCGCCGACACTGTCGACACGCAAACCCGGGTGGTGAAATACCAACCGCTGTATTCGCGGGTGAAGGCCGCCGACGGCGGAGTGACCCTGCAATTCGCCAGCTTGTCGATCAATGCCGGCGCCGACCACGCCGCCGCGCTGCGATTCGTCGCTGCGAGCACCGAGCCGTTTCACATCGGCGATCTACCCGGCCTGCGCCCCGAACAGCAGACGGATCTCGCCCGCACACTCATCGTGAGTGGATTCCTTGTCCGGTTGCCCAATGGGGGAGCTGATAGGGAACATGACTGAATGCCGCAGCGCTCATCGGGCGTCGACCCCGAATCGTCCCTGGGCTGGTTGCTGGCGCCGCTGAAAGTCGAGACCTTTCTCACCGAGATATGGGGTCAGAGTCACTACCACGTCAGCCGAAGTTCTCCGGAATACTTCGACACCATTCTCGAAGGCGCGGCCTCCGTCGATCAGCTGCTGGGGTCGTTCCGGCCGGATCTGTCCTTGGTACGGCTGGTCCGGGAGAACGACAAAAAAGAGCCATACCACTACCGACGTAGCGACGGCGGCCTAGATGTCGCGCGAATCGGCCACGATTTTGCGGACGGCTACACGATCGTCCTGGAAAGCATTCATCGATATGTACGCGCGATCGCGTCGCTGCTGCACGCCATCGAGGTCGAACTGAACTTCGCGACCCAGGTCAACGCCTACTTCACACCGCCCGAATCCCAAGGCTTCGTCCCGCATTACGACGAGCACGACGTGCTGATACTCCAGATTCGGGGATCAAAGATCTGGCACCTGTACGACGGTATCGATGTCGCACCGCGTGCGGCGCTGCGTCATGAGCCGGTCGCTGCCGACGCGCTCCCGTTGCCCGCTGACGTGCGCCTGGAAGTCGGCGACGTGCTCTATCTGCCGGGCGGCCGCGTGCACGCCGCCGAAGCGACCTCGGAGGTATCGGTCCATCTGACCGTCGGCGTGCTCGCGCCCACTCTGCTCCTGCTCGTCACCCGAGCGCTCAACTCGCTGAGCGGCTCCGACGACCGCGTCCACACCCAGCTGCCGCCGCGGTATCTCGACGACCCGGACGTGCGGGCCACGCTGGGCGTTCTTGTCCGCTACGTCGCTGAAGCCCTTGAACAGCCGAGTGCCATTTCGGCAGGCCTCGGTTCGCTCGCCGACGACCTCGTCAGGCGTGGCCAAAGCCCGCCCGTCGGACAGGCGATTACGAACGCCATCGGGATAGACGGTCAGGTCCGAGTGGTGAAGTACCAACCGCTGTTTTCGCGTGTGACCGAAACATCCGACGGCGTTGCGTTGCACTTTGCACAACTCGTGGTCAGCGCTGCCCCGGACCATGGCGAGGCGCTGCGATTTGTCTCCAAAAGCACTGAGCCCTATCGGGTTGGCGAGATCCCAGGGCTGTCTGAGGCGCAGCAGACCGAACTGGCCCGAACCCTGATCGCGAACGGGTTCCTGATCCGGCTCCCGGGCGACTGATGGAGATCGCCGACCTGGCCCGTTGGACACCGATCAGGTTCGACTTCTCGGAGCCAACGCCGACGGTCGACTGGGCGGACCTTTCCGCCGAGCGCTTCGACGAACCATTCTTCGACCAGACCGTCGCCCGGTGGGCCACCAGTCCAGCTGCCCAGCCATTGGTCAGAACCGGGCTCGATGTTTTCCTGGCGTTGGATAGCGAGCCGTCGCTTGACCCGGCGGGCATGATCTTTCACCTCTCGCGATGCGGATCGACGTTGGTATCCCGGCTCCTGGGCACACTGCCCGGCGTCGTGGCTATCGCCGAACCTTCGCCACTGAACGCGCTTCTCGGTCTCGACCCCGATCGGGTCGATGCGGCCGCACTGGTGCAGGTCGTGCGGCTTCTGGTGCGGGCGCTGGGGCGACGCCGGCACGGCGACGAACGGCACCTGGTGCTCAAGTGCACCAGCTGGAACATCCGCCGCCAGGAAATCCTGACCGCGGCCTTTCCCGATACGCCGTGGGTCTGGGTTCAGCGCGAACCGGCGCAGGTCGTGGCCTCGCTGCTGGCCAATCCGCCGGGTTGGCTCGGACTCGGGGCGGTGCCCCCGCAGACCGCGCTGCGTTTCGGCGTCGATCCCGCGGCGCTGCCGACCATGACGCGACCCGAGTTCGCCGCCCGCGCACTCGGCGCGATGCTGCTGTCGGCTGCCGCGGGCCCTGGTCGGCGGATCTGCGTCGACCATGCCGACCTGCCTGCCGCGGTGTGGGACCGGGTGGCAACGCATTTCGGGATCGACCTCGACGCCGTGGCGATTGAACGCATGACCGAACAGTCCAGGTTCTATTCGAAAGATGTTGAATCCCATCGCTTTTCAGGCGACCTGTCGGAGCATCGTCGTGTGACCGACGAGATGACCGAAGCCGCCCGGCGGTTCGCGGAGCCTGGTTATCGAATGCTGGCGTCGGATACTTAGCCCGCCGGCGTCCGACACGTGAAATCGATGTCGGCCCGTCGAGTTTCCAATCCCACTGCGGTGTGCTAAAAATGTTAATGAAAATCATGTTCATCACGGTATCCGGAGGGCTGTCATGACATTGCGCGTCGTTCCAGAAGGCCTTGCGGCTGCCAGCGCGCGCATTGGAGCAATCACGGCGCGGCTAGCCTCCGCGCAGGCAGGTTCGGCGCCGTTGATCACCGCCGTGACGCCGCCGGCCGCCGATCCGGTGTCGTTGCAGGCCGCGGCCGGGTTCAGTCTCCGTGGCGGCCAGCATGCGGCGGTTGCCGCTCAGGGTGCCGAAGAGCTTGGTCGCTCCGGCGTCGGCGTCGCCGACTCGGGTGCAGGTTATGCCGCACGCGATGCCGCCGTGGCGGCGTCGTATCACGGCGTCTGGGGCTGACGATGACGGCGCCCATCTTCATGGCCGCGCCGCCCGAGGTGCACTCAGCGTTGTTGAGCAGTGGCCCTGGGCCCGGCTCGCTGCTGGCGGCCGCGGGGGCGTGGAACTCGTTGAGCGCCGAATACACCGAAGTGGCTGAGGAAATCAGCACGGTGCTGGCCGAGGTGCAGACCGGCGCATGGCAGGGGCCCAGCGCCGAGGAATTCGTGTCGGCATATGTCCCGTACCTGGCGTGGTTGACGCAGGCCAGCGCCGACAGCGCAGCGGCGGCGACGCAGCACGAAACCGCGGCCGCCGCCTACACCGCCGCATTGGCGGCCATGCCGACCATGCCGGAGCTGGCCACTAACCACGTCGTGCACGGCGTGCTGCAGGCCACGAATTTCTTTGGGATCAATACGATTCCGATTGCGCTCAACGAGGCCGATTACGTCCGGATGTGGATCCAGGCCGCCACCACGATGAGTACCTATCAGGCGGTGTCCAGCGCGGCGGTGGCGTCGACGCCGGCAACCACGCCGGCGCCGCAAATCGTGAAATCTGACGCCGCGGCCCAGCCCACCGCGAGTGGTGATCCCTATAGCGGACTCAGCGCTGACAATCCGCTGGGGCTTCCGCAGTGGCTCCGGGACTTCCTAAACAAACTTGGTATCGGAAACTCCCCGGTTGCCCACGCCCCGAGGCTCGATTACTGGTTCGATGACCTCCTCGCGAACTACCTGCAGCAAAACTTCGGGATAAATTGGAGCCCCTCCGCGGGCACCGTCAACGGAGCCAGCTACGACTCCTATGCGGACCCAAGCCAACTGATCTATTACGTTGCTCGATCGCTCGAACTCTTTGAGGACGTCCAACAGTTCGGCACCGACCTCGTGCAAAACCCGGTGGCGGCTTTCCAATACCTCTTCAGCTGGGAGCTGTTCGACTTCCCGCTTCACATCGAGGAAGTCGCGATTTTTCTGTCGACGAATCCGGTGCTGCTGCTGCCCGTGGTCAGCGCCGCGATCGCCCCCGCCGGTGCCGGCGCTATCGGATTGGCCGGGCTGGCTGCCATTCCGCCACCGACCGCCGCTCCGGCACCCCTACCGGCCCTGCCGCCGCTGTTTACGGTCGCTGCTCCGGCTCCAGCGGTCGTGGCGTCCTCGGTCGCCCCCGGCGCACCGGCCCCGACGACGCCCGCGACGGCCGCGAGCGCACCCGCCGGACCGCCGCCGCCGACGGCACCGCCACCCCCTCCGGCCGGACCGGGCTTTGCGCCGCCGTACATCGTGGGCGGCCCCACGATGGAGTCGTGGATGAGCGCGAAGGCCAAGATGCAGGAGCCCACTACGCGCGGCGGTTCGAAGGCACCCGCGGCTGCCGCGGCAGTGGTGGCCGCCGCGCAGGAGCGGACCCGGAAGCGGGGGCGTCAGCGCGCAAAGCAGCGCGGGTATGGGGACGAGTTCATGAATATGAACGTCGAGGTCGACCCGGACTGGGCCGGACCGCGTGGTGAGGAGCCAGTCGCGTCAACGGCGGCCTCAGACCGCGGCGCGGGGCCGCTGGGATTTGCCGGGACGTCGTCGAGGGGCGCTGAGCAGGCGGCGGGGTTGGCCACGCTTCACGGCGATGAGTTCGGCGCCGGCCCGACGATGCCGATGGTGCCGGGCACCTGGGGTGCAGACCCCGAGGCGCTTGGCGATTCCGGCGACGGGCGTGATCAAACCTGACGACC
>NZ_DASXHW010000087.1:0-7856 GCF_036488105.1 Mycobacterium sp.
GAGCGGCTGCCGCGCAACTTCAGCCTCACCGGCTTCGTCGACTACGGCAGCGTGCGGATCAACAAGCGCAGCGCCTTTGCCGGCGCGCAAAGGCCGAACGACGAGTCGCTCAAGGGCGCCGGCGTCTCGCTCGGCTGGTTCGCGGATTTCGGCCTCAGCGCCAAAGCCACGTACGCGCATCGCATCGGCAGCAACCCCGGTCCCACCAGCACCGGGAACGACCAGGACGGCTCGCTCATAAAGAACCGCATTTGGCTGCAGCTCAGCATGCCGTTTTGAGCACACGTGCCATCTTGAACACGCAGGGCATCCGCATCCTCTCACTTCGCATCTTCTCACTACCCACTTTCGCAACGAGCATTCCATGAACAAGCACGCCAGCATCAACCGCGCCTTTCGCCTCATCTGGAGCGACGCGCTCAGCGCCTGGATCCCGGTGGCCGAGATCGCGCGCGGACGCGGCAAAGGCAGCGGCCGCCGTGCCGCGGCACTGGCCGTACTCGCCGCTGCCGGCTGGAGTCCAGCGCTGCATGCCGCGCCGCCCGCACATACGGTCGCCGTCGCCGCGCCGGCCCCCAACGCGCTGCCCACCGGCGGCACCGTGGCCGCAGGCGCGGCGACCATCACGACGCCCGGCCAGGCCGTGCTCGACATCGGCCAGACCAGCCAGCGCGCCGTCATCGACTGGAACACCTTCAACGTCGGCAGCGCCGCTCAGGTCAACTTCAATCAGCCGAACAGCAGCAGCGCCACGCTCAATCGCGTGCTCGACAGCAACGCCAGCCAGATCTTCGGCAAGATCACCGCGATCGGCCAGGTCTTTCTCAGCAACCCCAACGGGGTGTACTTCGGCAAGAGCGCCTCGGTGGACGTCGGCAGCCTCACGGCCACCACCGGCAGCATCGATAACGCGGCCTTCATGGCCGGCCAGATGACCTTCGCGCGCGACGGCGCCACCGGCAGCATCGTCAACGACGGCGCCCTGCACGCGGCGCTTGGCGGCTACATCGCATTGCTCGCGCCCAGCGTGCGCAACAGCGGCGTGATCATCGCCCACATGGGCACCGTCGCCATATCCGCCGGCGATTCGGTGACCTTGAACTTCGACGGCGGCCATCTGGCCGGCATCACCACCCACCCCGCGACCGTTGCCGCGCTGCTCGCCGACAAGTCGGCCGTGCTCGCGCCCGGCGGCATCGTGATTCTATCCGCGCCCGCACTCGACCGCCTGCAAGGCAGCGTCGTCAAGGCGCCCGCCGCCGCCGAAGCCACGCACCTCGCCAACAACAACGGCCGCATCGTCCTCGAGACCGGCACGGTGCAGCAGACCGCCACCGGCAGCATCGATGTGTCGGGATCGAGCGGCGGCCACGTGGCCATCAATGGCGCGCGAGACGTCGCGCTCGCCGGCAGCATCGACGCAAGCGCCACAGGCGCGGGCGGCGATATCACGGTCGCCGCCGCACACAGCGCCACGCTGCAGAATGCCGCGCTTGACGCCGCGAGCGTGCGGGGAACGGGCGGCGCCGTATCGGTCACGGCCGACGCGGTCGCCCTGTCGGGCACCACCGCCATCAACGCCTCGGGCGCCGGCGGCGGCGGCTCCGTGCGCGTGGGCGGCGGCTTTCACGGCCAGGATTCGTCCCTGGCCAACGCGCGGCAGGTCTCGATCGGCAGCGCCGCCAGCATCGATGCCAGTGCCACCGAAGCCGGTGCGGGCGGCACGGTCGCCGTCTGGTCCGACGGCCATACTGATTTCGCAGGCAGCATTGCCGCGCACGGCGGCAGCCTCGTCGGCGACGGCGGATTCGTGGAAGTGTCCGGCAAGGGCACGCTCGACTTCTCAGGACAGGTCGACGCGCATGCGGCGCACGGCGCCGCCGGCACGCTGCTGCTCGACCCCACGAACATCATCATCGCCACGGGCGGCAGCACTTCGCTGGCTGCGAACCCGCTGACCTTCGCCACGGCTGTCGGCACCGACAGCACCCTCGATCCGACCGCCATCACCAACGTGACCAACACCGGCACCGCCGTGTCGCTGCAGGCGAGCAACGATCTGACCATCAACAGCGCCATCCAAACCTCGCACGCCGGCGCCGGCGGAGACCTGACCTTCCGCGCCGGCCACAGCATCACCGTGAACGCCAGCGTCGTCTCCGACAACGGCAACATCAATTTCACCACCAACGATTCCGGCGCCAACGCCACGTACCGCTCCACGGCCACTCCCGCCGCCTTCATCAACAACAGCGTGATCGATGCGGGCAGCGGCACCGTCACCATTCTCATGGACACCTTTGCCGGCGCCACCGGCACTATCGGCACCGGCCACATCGCCGGCGCCAATCTCGTGGTCACCCAGAATGGACCCACGGCGGGAGCCGCGTCCGGCGCCATCGACTTGGGCCAAAGCGACATCACCGGCAACTTGACCATCAGCGCCAATTCCGCGCGCAACGTCACCAACACCTTGGGCGACACCGGCACCGCCGGCAACGTGGTGGTGCGCGGCACGGCCAGCATCAGCGTGGGCGCGGGCAACGTGTCCATCGCCGGCCCGCACACTGATTTCAACATCATCGGCCTCACCGCCGGCAACGTCGCCTTGAACGACACCAACGCGGTGCAGTTCGGCGCCACCAACCTGTCCGGCACGTTGACCGAAACCACTTTGGGACCCATCGCCTCCACCGGCGCCGTCCAAGTGGCGGGGCTTACCACACTCACCGCCAACAACGGCGGCTTCGGCATCGGCGATCCGTACATCAGCCTGACCAACACCGGCAATCATTTCGGCGGTGGCATGGTATTGAGCGTGGCCACCACCGGTGCCACCGGCACCGGCGGCTACGCCACGATCCGCGATTCGGGCGCCATCACCATCAATTCCTCGAACACCGCCACCAGTCTCACCGTCCAGGCCGGCGGCGCCATCACCACCACCGGCGCCGACACGGCCGGCACCTCGGTGTCCCTCTCCACCAGCAGCGGTGCCGTGACCACCGGCTCGACCACCGCGAACTACTTCACCGTCGGCGCCACCGGTGCCGTGAGCTTGGGCGCCAGCGCCGTGGGCGTGGACTTGAGCGTTTCCACCAGCGGCGCGATCAGCGACACCGGACCCATCACGGTGGGGCGTCAGACCACGCTCACGGCCGGTTCCGCGAATAACATCACGCTGACGAATGCCAACGACGACTTCTCCTCCATGTACATCGTCTCGGCGAACAACGCGACTCTCGTCGACAAGAACGGAATCAACTTCGGCGCCTACTGCGGCTGCGGCGGCTACAACAGCCATGTCTACGGCAGCCTGACTCTCACCGCCGGCGGCGACATCACCCAGACCGGCCAATCCGGGGGCGACGGCTATTCCGCCATCACTGTCGGTGGTACCACCACGTTTACCGCCAACAACAGCTCGGCGCAGATCAACCTGTACTTGGGTTCCACTGATCCCTTCAGCGGCAATGCCGGTGAATCCAACCTGTTCAGCGGCGGCGTCACGCTGGCCCGCAACAACGCCAATACGGGCTTCAGCAATGTCGACTTGCGCGACACCAACCCCTCGGCCGTGGTCTTGGCCGGTCTCACGTCCGTGGGCACACTGAGCAATGTCTCGCTGCGCTATGACAGCGCGCCGGCGGTCGCACTGCCCGGCATGACCGTCACCGGCACCTTGAAAGTATACGCACCCAGTGTATTGAACACCGGCACCACGCCGGCCAACATCATTTCGCAGACCGGCCCCATCGTGGTGAGCGGCGCCACCATCATGGCGGCAGGCTCCACCGGCGACATCACGCTGGCCAATGCATCGAACAACTTCGCTCAGTTCGGCATCGCCAACACCGGCGCCCGCAATTTCACGTTGGTCAATTCGGGCGCCATCGTGCTCTATGCGCCCGGCTACCACCAGTACGTGACCAACAACTACAGCGTCACCGCCGGCGGCGACATAAGCGACGTGCAATATAATCTCGGGGTACCGGGCGAGGCCACGTTCAACGCCGGCACGCACAACATCACGCTCACCGGCACCAATTTCTCTGTGAACGATCTCGCCATACCGGCGGCCAACAACGTCACCATCTACTCCCAGAACAGTGTGGTGCTGGACAACATCGCCATCACCGGTTCGTTGAATCTCGCCTCGCGCGGCGGCGGCACGCTCACCCAGCTCGCCTCCACTTCCGTGGTCACCGGCTCACCGTCCACCAACACCACCACGTTCAACACCTACAACAGCGGCATCACGCTGAACCAGGCCGGCAACGTGTTCGGCAAACTGTCGATTTCCAATGCGGGCGCCATCAATATCCGCGAGAACGACCCCATTACCCAGGCGAACGCGTGGACCACCTGGAGCAGCAACGGCGGCAACACCACCCGCTACCCGGTGACGCTCACGACGTCCAATGACCAGGCCATCACCCTCGACCAGAACAATTACTTCGGCGACCTGACCATCACGCAGATCAACACCGGCGCGACCGGCGCCGGCGCCGTCCTGGTCAGAGAGAATTCGGACAGCGTCTACGGCATGACCCAAGGCAGCGCATGGACCGTGCACGGCACGACCACGCTCGATTCGGGCAGCTATTCCATCACGCTCAACAATGCCAACAATGTCTTCGGCCCGCTCCAGGTGCTCGGCGCGACCGGCTCCACGGGCACGACGCCCGTGCCCTCGACCGTTACTCTGTACGCCAAGAACGCCGCGACCGACGCTATCAGCGATGTCGGCGCCACCGGCTTCTGGAACACAGGCACCGGCGTCGTCAAGCTCGTCGCCTACGACTCCACCGGCGCCACCGCCGGCGCCGGCAACATCACGCTCACCAATCCAGCGAACGTCCTGGGCGACCTGTATATCAAAGGCGCCGCCGTCACCATTACCGAAAACGCCAGCATCACCGACGGCCCCAGCACCAGCTGGGACACCGCGGGCGACACCGGCTGGGTCACCACCGGCGCGACCAACCTCGTCGTCGCGAATCCCACCGGCAAATCGATCACGCTGGACAATCTCACCAATAACTTGGGTCCCGTGGGCATCAACACCACCGGCACGGCCGGCACGCTGACCTCGGTGCTGGTCACGGACAACAGCAATTTGACGCAGCTCGCGGTGTGGAACGTGGGCAGCGCGCCCGTCACCCTCGATGCGCGCACGCACCAGATCGACTTGTCGGGCTATGCGAACGTGCTGGGGCCGATCACCATCAACACCGCGAACGGCTCGCCGACCTCGGTGGCCATTACGGAAAACGATCCCATCACCCAGGGCAGCGTGTGGCCGCTGACGGGCGTCCCGGTCACCTTGGTGGCGCAGAACAACAATGCGATCACGCTCACCAACGCCGCCAACGTCATGGGCCCGCTGACCATCACCGGCGGTGCAGTGAGCATCACGGAGAACGGCGCCATCACCCAGGGCGGAGCCTGGACCACCACCGGCACCACGACGCTCAATATCGCGGCCGCGAGCGGTTCGGGCATCGCGCTGACGAACGCCGGCAACGTGCTCGGGCCCCTCGCCATCGTCGGCACGCCGAATACGGTGAGCATCACCGAGAACGACGACATCACGCAGGCCTCGGCATGGGTGCAGGCGTCGACTCCATTCACGTTGAACGCCGGCTCGCACAACATCGTGCTGTCGCAAGCCGGCAACCAGCTGGGCGACCTCACGCTGACGGCGCAGAACGCCACGGTCACCGAGAACGGCGCCGGCGGCATCACCGACGGCGGCGCCTGGACCATTCCCGGCACGACTACGCTCACCGCCGGCAGCGCCAATCCCATCGTCTTGAATGCCAATCCGGCCAGCGATTTGGGTACCGTCAGCATCGTCTCCGCATCGAACGCGGACATCAATGATGTGAACGGCATCATCTTCGGTGCTTCCACCGTCGCCGCGGGCGGCACGCTCACGGTCACGGCCGGCGGCGCCATCACGCAGTCGGGCGCCATCACGGCGACGTCGCTGCGCCTGATCGGCACCGGCAACGCCACGCTCACCAACGCCGCGAACGCCGTGGATAACCTCGCCGCCGGCTTTTCGGGCGGCGACTTGAGTTTCACCAACGGCGGCAATTTCGCCGTGGCCGTGGTGGGCGGCACCTCCGGCGTGACCATCGGCGCGCACAATGTTTCGCTCACCTCCGCCACCGGCACCATCACCGGCTTGACGAACGTCAATGCCAGCAGCGCATCGCTCACCCTCACCACCGGCACCGCGCTGTCGCTGCCGCAGATGACCGTCGCCGGGGCGCAAACCTACACCGCGAGCACCGTGAGCGGCACCGGCATCACCTTGAATGCCGGTCTCACCAGCACCGCTGCGGGCGCCATCCGTTTCTTGAGCCCGGTCGCGTTGGCCGCCGACTTGACCGTACAGTCCACCAATTCCGCCATCAACTTCGCCGGCACCCTGGCCGGCGGCACCAATCAACTCACCGTGAATGCCGGCACCGGTCTCGCGACCTTCGGCGGCGCGGTCACGGCGCTCGGCAGCACCGGCGATGCCGGCGCGGCGCTGTCTCTGACCTCGAGCGGCGCCACCTTTACCAGCACCTTGGGCGCCAACAACGGCCTCGCGATCACGGGGCCGGTGGTGTTCAACGACACCGTGACCTTGGCGAACGGCAATGCGGCCTCGGTATTCACCGGCCTGGTCACGCTCGGCAAGGCCGGCGGCATGAACCTGTCGGGCTACAACGGCATGAGCTTCAACGGCGGCGTGCTGCTGCAGAACGGCGCCACCACCATCAACTCGAACAATTCTCCGCTGACCTTCCAGAATGCCGCGGTCACGGGACCGTACGCGTTGGCCTTGGACTCGGGCACCGCCGCCTTGAACGGCCTCAATTTCATGGGCACGAATCTCACCAGCCTCACCGTCACGGCGCTGAATCCCACCATTCCCACGGGCGGCATCAGCATTGCCGGTCCGCAGGCCTACACCGCCACCAGCGGCAGCAGCATCCACGTGAACGGCGCGGTCACCAGCACCGCCTCCGGCAATATCACATTCAACAGTCCGGTGTCGCTGGCCGCGGCCGCCACCGTCACCAGCAGCAACTCGCCCGTGCTGTTCGCCGCGACCGTGGACGGCAACAACAATTTGACCGTGAACGCGGGCAGCGGCATCACCACATTCACCGGCGCGGTCGGCGCGGTCGCACCGCTCGGCAACGGCACGGGCGCCGCCATCAATCTGCAAAGCACGGGCGCCACCACCTTCGCGAGCACGGTGCAAACGCGCTCAGGCATCACCGCCGCGGGCCCGGTCACCTTCACCGGCAATGACACATTGGGTAACGGCGACACCGGCTCGGTGTTCAGCGGCCTGGTCACCACGGGCGGCACCACCGGCAACATCATCACCGGCTACGACGGCCTGGCCTTCAATGGCGGACTCAATGTCGTCGGCGGACCGGTGAGCATCGCCTCCAATGGCAGCACCCTCGCCTTCGGCGGCCCGGTCACGGGCGCGCAAGCCCTGACGCTGAACGCGCTCGCCGCCGGCGCCGGCACCATCACCGGCCTCGCCCAGATCGGCTTCGCCTCCAACCTGACCTCGTTGACGCTGACGGCGCAAACCCTGAGTCTGCCGAGCGGCGGCCTGGCCGTGGCCGGACCCATGAGCTTCACCGCCGCCGGCGGCATCACCGTCAACGGCGCCGTCGGCAACAGCGCAGCGCCCGCCACCGGCCAGATCGATTTCAACGGCCCCGTGATCCTCGCCACCGGCCCCATCGGCGTCACCACGCACAACGCCGCCATCGACTTCAACGGCACCCTCGACGGCGCCGAAGCGCTCACCGTCAATGCGGGCACGGCCGCCG
>NZ_DASXHW010000034.1:0-13397 GCF_036488105.1 Mycobacterium sp.
CTCCCCGAGTTGTCCGGCGCCGAGGAATCCGACGGTGGTGGACATCACCCCCTACCCTGTCACGTCTCGCCCGATGAGCTGGCGGGCTATCACCCACTGAAGCACTTCGTTTGCGCCCTCGAATATCTCGAGAATTTTCGCATCCCGGTACAGCTCTTCGAGCCTGAACGTCTCGCCCGTTTCCGACACCTTGCGGGCGAACCCATACCCGCCGTAGACCTGGATCGCGTCACGGGCCAGGTCGGCGGCCAACCGGGTGGCGAAGGACTTGGCCATCGACGCCTCAGGTTCGGCGTGACGCTCACCGCTATCGACACGCAGCGCCGCCTTCTGATACAGGTTTCGCGCGCACTCAAGCTCGGTCGCGCGTTCGGCGAGCCGGTACTGCCAATGCTGCATCGCGCCAAGGGGTTTACCGAACACATGGCGGGTGCGCATCCGCTCAACCGCGAGATCGAGGGCCGCCTGCGCAACGCCGACCCCCGCCGCCGCAATGCCGATCCGACCGTACGTTAGCGTCGCCAGCGCGACGGACAGCCCGCTTCCCGGCTCTCCGAGCGCATTCGCGCGGGGGACTGAGACCTCATCGAAGACGATGTCCGCGGTGAGCTGGCCGCGGTGCCCCATCTTCAGGTCGGGCGCGCCGATTCTGACGCCGGGGCTGCGTTTCAAGTCGACGGCGAGCATCGTCATACCACGCCCGCTGCGACATAGCACCGTAACCCAGTCGGCGACTGGGCTATTGGTGATCCAGCGCTTTCGGCCGGTCACCACGAAGCCGTCAGCGGTCTCGTCGGCCACGGTCTGCATCGCATCGACGGACAGGTCACTGCTGGCGTCGGGTTCGGTGGTCGCGAAAGCGAACACAAGGTCGCCGCTGACCAGACCAGGAATGAGCCGCGCCTGCAACTCGTCCGACGCGAACGACAACGCCTTGGGCACCAAGATGCACTGCCCGTCGTAGACGCCGGCCATGCTGCTGCTGTGGTAGGCGATCTCCTCAGTCGCTGTGCAGGTGCCGAGCAACGGATACTGCAACCCGCGTCCGAACTCGGCACCGAACGGGATCGCGAAGATCCCCTCATCGGCGAGACCGCGAAAGGCCTGCCACGGAAAGCTCTCCGCTGTCTCCTCGCGCTGGCCGATCTCGGCGGCATGGGGTGCGACCACCTTCTCGACGGCGAGCCGGACTTCTCCGCGCAGTCCAACGGTCTCGGCGGGAAGCCCGACGTCGTGCCACATGCGGTCCTGCGTGCGAGGCACGCTCATGTCAGCGCCAGGTCAGGTTCAACGAGTCGACACCAAACACTTGACCGCCGTGCTCAATAGGCTGCCCGGAGACCTCGTAATCCGGAATGCGCTTGTGCCACTCCTCCAGGACCACCGCCAGCTCTTGCCGGGCGAGGTGCGAACCGAGGCACCGGTGCGGGCCGCCGCCGAAGGACAAGTGACGTGTGATGCCGCGGTCGAAGTCGACCGTGCGGGCATCGTTATAGGCCGATTCGTCCCGGCCGGCGAACGCAAGCGAGAACGACGCCATGTCGCCCGCCTTGACCGGGCATCCGTGAAAGTCCATGTCCTGGGTTGCCTTTCGCGCGGTCTGCACGATCGGATAGACCCGAAGCAATTCCTCCACCGCCTTCGGAATGAGCTCGGGTTTGGCGACGATCCGGGCGCGGTCGGCCGGATGGGTGGCCAAATGCAGCATCGCGTACGACAGCTGGTTGGAGACCGTGTCGAGCCCGGCCATGAACAACAGCAGGAGGCAGTTCAGCAGCTCCATGTCGTTGATCGGTTCGTCGTCGATAGTCCAGTCGATGGCCTTACTGACGATGTCGTCGGCATCCGGGTCACGGTTCTCGCGCCGCTGCTGAATCAGCCCGGAGAAGTAGCCCATCACATGCGTCATGCCTTCGAGCCGGGCCGCGTTGACTTCCTCACCTGCTCCGCTCTGGTGCAGAATCATGTCTTCCCAGGCCAGAAACTTCTCGAGATCCTCCACGGGCATGCCCATGATCGTCAGGAAGACCGTCGACGGGAACACCCGCGAGATCCGCGCCACGAAGTCGCACCCACCCTCGGCTGCGACTTCCTCGATCAGTTCCGCGGCCAGCTTCTGCTGCGCGTCGCGCAGACCCTTGACCCGGCCTGGCGAGAAGTACTCAGCCAGCACCTGACGCCACTTGGCATGGTCCGGCGGGTCGATCATGATCGGGATCCACTGGTACGGCGGCTCCGGATCCGTCGGCACGATGACGCTGCTGGACCAGAGCTCCGGGTGCTGGAGTCCGTCCAGGATCACCGAGTTGTCGGTGAAGACCCAGTAATCCATGTCGGCCTCGGTGTTACGGAAGACCGGCCGGGCCTCGTCCTGACACTCGTCGAGTAGGTGGAAGTGCGTCAGCGCCGGCGAGTCCGGGGTATTCATGTCGATGTGCTTCACGGGACATGTTGCCGTGGGCTGATTCTGGATCATGACGTCCTTCCGTACGGCTCCGAACGGGCGCGAACTCCAAGCACTCGCGGCTCGCATACTACGACGGTCCGCTGTCAAACTAGCGCGAACTGCGACGACGGTTCACAGCAGACTCATCGAACTAGGTTAACTATGTTGAGAGACGAACGCAATAGTCTTCGACAGCCGTCGGGACTGTCAACGGACGGCGAAGCCGGCGTCAAGCGGCCAGGCGACGCCGGTGATGAACTTCGCCTCGTCGGACACCAGGAACGCCACGGCGTTTGCGATGTCTTCGGGCATCAGGATCTGGATGGGCAACGCGTTCTGCATCGCCGCGACCGCGGTGTCGTTGGCCGCCAGCAGCTTGCCCATGGTTTCGTTCATCACCATTCCGGTGGCGACACCGGTCGGATGAATGGTGTTGACGCGGATCGAGTACTGCGCGAACTCGTTCGCCCACACCTGCATCAGGCCGACGAGGCCACGTTTGGCCGCGGTGTAGGCCTGTCCACCAGCCCGATCGGTGCCGGTGCCCTTGAGTCCAGCACTCGACGACGTCAGCACGATCGATCCGCCGTTTCCGCCGTCGATCAGGGAGGGGATCGCGGCCTCCACCGTGTTCCACACGCCGATGAGATTGACGTCGATGATGTCGCGAAAGGTCTGCCGTCGGTCGCCGCCAGCACCCAGTCGAATGACGCCCGCGTTGGCGATCACGATGTCGAGGCGCCCGAACTCGGCGAGCCCGTCGGCCACCACCTGCTCGACGCCGTCGGCGTCCCGCACATCGGCCTGACGGGCGACGATGCGTCTGCCTTCCTTCTCGACGAGCTTGACCGTCTCGTCGAGATCCTCACGACTGGCATTGGGATAGTCGATGGAGTCGATGTCGCGGCAGATGTCGAGTGCGATGATGTCCGCACCGTCCGCCGCGAGCCGGACCGCATGCGCGCGGCCCTGGCCTCGCGCAGCTCCGGTGATGAAGGCGACTTTGCCATCGAGTTTTCCCACGGTTTCGACTCCTATTTTTAGTCGGCAATGCTGCCGGTGTGAATCCTTGCTTGCCGCAACCCTTCCTGAGGGTCGTCGACTTCGACATCCCAGTCGCCGCACGAGCACGTACAACGGAAGTGACCGTTGACGGGCAGGATCGCCTGGCCGTCACACGATCCACCGGCGTCGGCGATGCTGGTGAGGAATTCCAAGGGTTTCTCGTGCAGGGCGCTGTCATTAGACACGGCGTTGCTCCTCGTCGTCGACCCGGAAGACCGGCAACAGCCAGCCGTCGGCAATCGGTGAGAAGTCAACGTGGACAGGCATTCCTATCGTGACGTCGGCGGGCGCAACGTCGACGACGTTGGAGACCAGCCGCGCACCGGGCGCGTCGGGCAGGTCGAGTACCGCGGGCACCAACACCAGATCCGGCATACCTGGGAAACCGTGCACGACGGCGAAGCTATAAATGACGGCGTCGCCGGCGAGGTCGACCCAATTCACCTTCTTGCTTTGACAATTGGGGCAGAACGGTGTGGGGGGTAGCCGGAAGGTCTGACAGTGGCCGCATTGCGGGGCCACCAGCCGTCGTTCCTTCGCGGCCCGCCAGAACGGCTCGGTGTCTTTGTTCATCGCGATCCGCACGTCCTCGCCGGGGATCGTGGTGGCCAGCGCTGCGGTCGATGCACTCATGCGGCGCGCCCCAGGATCAAGCCACTCACTGGCAAGCTCGCCGGGCCGCCGGTGACCAGGGCGAGTTCGGCGTCGGAGACCTGATTGATGGCGGTGCCGCGCATCTGCTCGACTCCTTCCATGATGTGGGTCATGCCGATGATGTACGCCTCGGAGAGCTGACCGCCGTGCGTGTTGACCGGAATCGAGCCGCCGTTATACCGGATCGCTCCGCTTTCGACGAACGCGCCGCCCTCCCCCTTGCCGCAGAAGCCGTAGTCCTCGAGCTGCATGAGCACCATCGGGCTGAAATGGTCATAGAGCAGCGCGACGTCGATGTCGTCTGCGCTGATGCCGGCCTGTTCGTAGAGCCTCTTGGCAATGGGCGCGTTCCCCGAGGAGGCGAAGTATTCGTCGGGCATCCCCATCCAGGCAAAAGCCCTGCCCCAGTCGCGAACGCCCCCGTGGGCCGCGGCGACGACCGGCACCGGTGGCTGCTTCAGATCGTTGGCCCGATTGATGCTGGTAGTGATCACGGCCACCGCACCGTCGGTCTCCTGACAGAAGTCGTAGAGGCACAAGGGTTCTGCGATCATCCGAGCGTTGAAGTAGTCGTCCAAGGTGAGTGGCTCGGGGTGCATCGCCTTCGGTCGATTCGCCGCGTTAGCCCGCGTGGAGAGCGCTATCTCGGCGAATGCCTCGCGGCGGGTGCCGTACAGGTGCATGTGTCGACGAGCCATCACCGACATCAACTGGCCGGGTCCGAACAGCCCGGACGGCTGCAGGAACGAGTTGATCGGATCGGGTTCGATCGCCGAAAACACCGATCCGAGGCGCTGTTTGGATTGTTGAAGCGCCATCACCGTCACGACCACCGAGGCATCGCCGGCAACGATGGCGGCCCGTGCCAGCCCGATTGCGCCCGCCGAGCCGCCGCCGCCCGAGGTCAGTGCGGCGGTAAAGCGAACTTCCGGAATCCCAAGCGTTTCCACGAAGTCGGCGGTGTCCATCTTCTCGGTGTAGCCCGCGCTGGCGCCCGAGTAGTAAGCGAAGCCATCGACGTCGGTCACGGGAAGGCCGGCATCCTCGCACGCCGCCAGGATGGCCTCGCCGGCCAACTCGGTGATCGACTTCGGCAATGACCCACCGCGTTTGTAATAGGGTGTGGCCCCGACGCCCACGATCGCGACGTCGCGCACCCCGGACGAAGTAGTCATGCGCTCAGAACTTTTCGGCCGGGATGGGCGGCACATCCGGGAACAGTTCGTAGAACGTGCCCTGGGTGATGCGCAGCCGGGTCTCGTCGCTCACACCGTCGAACAGCCCCTTCAGGGTGTCCTGGGTATGGCCGAAGGTACCTTCCATGTGCGGGTAGTCGCTGCCGAACATCACGTTCTTGTAGCCCATGTGCTCGTAGGCGGCGACCGCCGTCTCATCGTGCTGGAAAGACGCATACACCTGGGTGTAGAGGATCTCCTTGGGACTACGAGTCAGCTTGGGCCGCACCGCCATATGGTGTTGACGGTAGCCCTCGACCATCCGGTCACCGAGGAACGGCACCCAGGTCGCGCCGCCTTCGGAGATCAGCACCCGAAGGTCGGGGTGGCGGTCCAACGCGCCGGAGGCGACCATCTTCATCGCCGCCCGCTGTCCGGAGAACGTGGTCTCGGCGTAATTCATCACCGCGCCACCCGGCCCGCGGTACACCATCCCCGCCCCGCCACTGGCGCCGCCGACGGTCATGTCGACCGGGTCGGTGCCGATGTGGAACGCGATCACCATGCCGGCTTCCTCGGCCGCCGCCCAGAACGGTTCCCACTCCTTGCGATGCCAGTCTGGGGCACTGGGGTGCGGTGTCGTCGGCAGGAACACCGCCTTGAAGCCGTTGTCTGCGGCCCAATGTAATTCCTCGACGGCGTCGTCGACGATCAGTGTCGACACCTGGGCAGTTACCACATAGCGCGCTGACACCGCGCAGATCTCCTCGAGCGCCCACTCGTTGCTGGCGCGCATGCAGGCCTTGAGTAGTTCAGGAGTGCGAAACGTCGAGCCCCACATGCCCAGCGACGGGAAGATCACCTCGCCCCAAACGCCCTCTTTGTCCAAGTCACCCAGCCGTGCCTTCGCGTCGCGGATGCCTTGTGGCTTCATGCTCTCCTCGATGAAGGCCTCCATCGCCGAGGACGGCAGCTTGCGCCGGAAGATCTGTCCGTCGACCGAGACCGTCTCGTATTCACCGTCGGGGTCCTTCTGGGCGCGCGGCGTCAGGTCGGCAAGCGTCTTGGGTAAGCGGGACTGCCACAGGTCGTCGGGCTCCAGGAAATGCGAGTCACCCGAATTCGTCCAGATCATGCTCATCGGCCCTCCATGGGTGCGTCGCTGCTTCGAATGATGCCAGCTGCTCTCGTGCAAGTCCAGTATTTCTAATAACTAGCCATTACTATTTGGCATGAGGTGGGACGCCGGGAAGACTGAGGCGGAGTGGAGGAGGTCCATGCCGGAGCTGGGAACCGAGTCGGCCGCGGGCGAGCGCAGGCGCAACGCGTCGGGTGAGTCGACGCGGGTGATGTTGATGGAAGTCGCCGAGCGGCTCTTCGCCACGCGCGGCATCGAGGCGGTGACGCTGCGGGAGATACAGCAGGCCGCCGGACAGTCCAACACCTCAGTGATCCGCTATCACTTCGGCTCGCGCGACGGTCTGATTCGCGCACTGATCGCTTATCGCCAAGCGTCGCTCGGGACCGATCGCCAGGAGATGCTCGCGAGCATGCGCGAGGAAGGCAAGGAGGCCGATCCCCGCGCGGTGGTGTGGCTGCTGGTGCGGCCGCTGGCCAACAGCATCGCCGCGGGCGAAATGTTCGCGCCCTTCCTGGCCCGGCTTGCCGAGGATCCGCGGGCCCGCAGCGCGTACTGGCCGCATCACGTCGACGACGATTGGACGCAGGAGAAGCTGGAGGAACTGGTCGACGCCGCGCTACAGGATCTGCCCGAGCGGATCCGGCGCGGCCGGACGTTTCAGCTCTACATCAGCCTGGTCAACGTGCTGGCCGCCGCCGCCCGCGCCGGGCATGGCCTCAGCGAAGCGCAGCTGCACAACTACGTAGACACCTGGGTCGGAATGCTGACGGCGCCGGTGTCGTACGAAACTCGCGCGCTGATCGCCGACGACGACTGATCCGTCAGCTGCCGCCCACGATCTCCTTGGCCCTCAGGTCGACGATCGTGGCCTCGTCCAGTCCGATTTCGCGCAGTACCGCATCGGTGTGCTGCCCGATGGTGCATCCCGCGTCGGCACGCGTGCGCGATCGCGAGAAGCGGCACAGCGGTGCGAGCCGACGGTGCTCTTCGAAGATCGGGCTGTAGGCGTCCACGGCATAGCCTGCCTCGTAGTACGGATCGGTCTGCAGCACCAGCTCGGAGTTGGCCTCCACCACCTCGACGCACCCGACGTCCTGGGCGGACAATTCGTGCTCCCACTCCAGCTTGGTCTTGTTAGCGAAAACGGTTGTCAGTGCGGCGGTTAGCTCGTCGTCGTGCTGCGCGCGAGATTCGGCATCGGCAAAGCGCTCGTCGGCGTGCAAATCGACGTAGGGCGACATCGCCTTGGTCAGCGCCGGCCATTCGCGCGGCAGCGGTGCAGCGAGAAAGACGTAACCGTCTGCCGCGCGGTACATCCGGTAGAGAGCATTCATACCGAAGAACTGATCGTCGGCGGCTGTCTCGGCGGGACGGGACGCATAGCTCGCGTTATACGTGATCATCGCCTGCTGAACGGTTCCGAGCATGGTCGTGACCATGTTCGCCAGGGTCGTGCCGCGGCGCTTGGCGTACAACGCGAGGAGCAGCGCCGAACCCACGCCGTGCGCCGCGATACCGTCGGATTGCACGGCGGGAACGGCCCCGCCCGCATGGAGTTTGACCGCCCGGCGGTGCAGGTCATCCAAGTCGATGGCGGGCTCACCCGTGTCGTGGCTGTCGACCAGCGCCAGCCCGGATGCCGCACCGACCGACGGCGCGTAGGCCGCGCGGTGCGCGAACGGTCCGTCGACCCCGTAACCCGAGGTCGTCACGAACGCCAAGTCCGGGTTGACCGCCCGCAGTGAAGCCTCGTCGATCTTCGAGCGCTCGGCGGCCTTGCCCCGGAAGCACTGCAGCACAACGTCGGACCGCTTGGCCAGTTCGTACACCAACTCAAGGCCTTCGGGCTTGGTGAAATCGATCGCGACACTTTCCTTGCCCTGCAACACCTTTGCTCCACCGGCTTCGGGAAATGCGACGAGGTTGCGAATGTTGTCGCCCTCCAGTGGCTCGACCTTGATCACCCGGGCGCCGAGGTCTGCCAGCAGGGTCGCGCCGTACGGTCCGGCGAACATGCTGCCGAACTCCAGCACCGTCACGCCCTCCAGCGGCGGGGTGTCGCGGTGCTCGCGCGGCGTCGCTGCGGCGTCGCCCACAGCGTCGAAGGTGACCGAGCCATTGTGCTCGCCGATTCGCGGTGCCGGCCGAAGCTGGGTCAGTGGTTTGCCATCGGCATGAATGAGGGTCGACGGTTGACGCACCGGTCCGAGATCGGGGTCGATGACGGTCGCGGCACGGCCTTCGTGAGCGGTCTGCGGGTGATCCAGCGAGTCGGCGGGACTCCGGAACAGTTCGCCGCTCAGGTCGAGGTTCTCGGTCATGGCCTGCTGCCATTCGGCGAGCGTGCGGGCTCCCACGCGCTCGATCATCATGTCCCACCACTCGGTACGCAGTTCCGGGGTCGGCAGCATCGGAAAGCCCTGCCACTTCGGGTCGCCGAGCTCCTTCAGCAGGTCCAGTTCGGTGAGCCACGCGCCGATCAGCTTGGGCGACACCTGAGCGAATTGCAGCCAGCGACCGTCCTTCGTCGGACACACCAGGAGTGCATAGATGAGGTAGGCCTGGGGCCGGCCTCGATCGTCGTAGGCGGCGTCCATGGGTTCGAAGGCGCCCGGATACCGTTCCAGCACCATCTCGTAGAACCAGTTGTACGGATCCATCGAACCCATGCCGGTGACCAAGTTGGTTTCGACGGTTTGGCCGCGCCCGCTGGTCTCCCGCTCGAGGAGCGCGGCGAGCACGCCCTGCACAGCGGCGTGGGCGGCTCCCCACGAAGCATAGGAGAACGTGGTGTAGGCCGGTCCCGGCCGTATCGTCAGTCCGCGCTTTTCGTGCATCACTCCCGTCTTCGCCATCACCAGGGCCTCCCAGCCCTTGTAGTCGCGAAACGGCCCGGTCGACCCCCAGCCCGTGATCGTCGCCACGACGAGTCGCGGGTAGGCGTTCGACAATGTGTCGTGGGTCAGTCCGATGCGCTCGGCCGTGGTCGGCCGCATCGTGTTCACCATGACGTCGGCGCGGTGCAGCAATGGACGCAATCGCTCCAGATCGGCGTCGTCGTGCAGGTCCAATGTCACGCTGCGCTTGCCGCGGAGCAGGGCGGGCCAGCCGGCGAGCTCGCGCAGCGGACTCCCGTCGGGCGGCTCGATCATGATCACCTCGGCACCGCAGTCGGCGAGGAACTGCGTCGCTTGTGCTCCGGGCAGCGTCGTCGACAGGTCGACCACCACGACGCCGGCCAGCGGACCGTCCGACGCCGCACCGACATCCGGCATGTTCGCTCCTACGGTGTGCTGGCAGATCTCGTCAGAACGTGGTGTGACGCACGCCACGCCAGCATCGCAGCCGCCAAGATTAATGTCAATGCATTAGTCTTGATCCGACCGCCAGAGCCCGGAACGACGAGTCCTTAGCGGCGATGGATGCGCAAGCGTGCGCGACGACACAGCACAACGCGATGCTGGCGGCACCGCCGAGCCAACGGCCGAGCGTGGTCCAGTCCGAATGCAGGCCGAGGACCACGGGCGAGGTCACTCCGCCGAGCACCGCACCGTAGGAAATCGTGGGAATCACGAGCAGCCACAGCCAGTTCCACCCAGTGAGCCGCGGCACCAGCAGGTACAAGATGACGGCGCCGACCAAGCCCGCCGTCGCGTCTGCGAACGCGAACCACACGTTGATGCCGCCGGGCATGAACGGCTGGTCACCGTAGAACCCGCTGATCCCCATCCATCCGGCCGTCGCGGTCGCGAGTGCGTCGACGACGACCAGAATCGTGAACCAGCGCCAGATCTGCCTGCGACTGACGCCACGCACGAACATGCGCCAGAGGATGTAGGAGCTGCCCCCGAAGAACCACGAATACCCGATCGGAGCGAACCATGGCACTGTGCGACCGTAGGCGGCGTAGACGCCGAGCGGATTGTCGGGCGGGTACCAATACAGCAGCGTGTTGTCGAAGATCGGTTCGACCGCTATTGCCGAGAAGGCGATGCCGAGGAATAGCAGGGGTAGCACCGGTCCATTTCGGCGTTCGCCTGACACCCACCACCACACCAGCAACGCCACCACGATGAGTGCGCTGCCAGCGGTGAACGCCACCGACGGGACGAAAGGTGGACTGGAATCAGTCGGCATCGGGATTCCGTCTGCGAGGAAGTTCAGGTTCATGTCGGGCCTGCCTGTCGTCGACGTTGAATGTCTTTGTCGCGCAGCGTGATCAGCTCGCGCAGGGCGAGTCGATCCGGCTTGAGCATGGGTGTCAGCGGCAACTCATCGACGATAAGCAGCTCATCGGGCGCTTTGTAATCGGCCAGTTCGTCCGCCACGTGAGTTCGCAACTCGGCCAGCGTCGGTGGCCTGGCGGCGTCCGCCGGCACGACACACGCGACACCGATCTCTCCGATCACCGGGGCCGAGCGCCCCACGACGGCAGCATGTTTCACCGCGACGTGACCGGCAAGCGCCCGCTCCACCTCGCCGGGGTGGACGTTGTAGCCACCCCGGATGTACATGTCGCCGCTGCGCCCGACGAGGGTGAGATTGCCGTCGGCGCCGACGGCGCCGACATCGCCGGTACGCAGCCAACCGTCGCGCAGCACCTCAGCGGTGAGTTTCGGGTTGCGCCAGTAGCCACGCATCACACACGGGCCGCTCACCTCGAGCCCGCCGTCAGATCCGATCCGTACATCCATTCCCGTGGCGGGCCGCCCCACGGTGCGGAACTGAACCTCGGGGGCGTCGTTCGGTTCGGTCCCGCAGATGGTCGGACACTCGGTCATCGCGTACCGCACGACCAGCGGGACCCCGATGCCCTCGGCGACCCGCCGTACCAGTTCCGGCGGTGCCGGCGCGGTCGCGACCACCCCGATCCGCAAGTGCGGCAACGCTTGCGGGCTCACTCCATCGACATCGAGCAGCTTGGCCCATTGAGTCGGCACCGCGCCCGCCACGGTGACCCGCTCGTCGCGTAGCACGTCGAACATCCCCTGGGCCGACCACGGTGTCGGTGGCACCACCAGTGTGCTGCCCCACACCAACTGATCCCAGAGCTTGAACATGTAGCCGGCATGGGAAAACGGCGTCGATGTGAGGCGCCGGTCATACGGCGCGCTCATCACGCCTGATGCTGCCGCGCCCGCGGCCAGTCGGTCGGCATCGAAGGCTGCGCCCTTCGGCGTCCCCGTCGTGCCGCTGGTAAAGATCAACGCAACGAGGTCCCGACGGTTCAGCTCCGCAGCGGGTGGCGCCGAGCGCGACGTGTCACGGCACAGCGCATCCCGCGACAGCAGCCGGCGCCCGGTGTCGGGCAGCGCACCAAGACGTCCGTCGGCGACGACCAACGCGGGATCCGCCTGCCGCAGGATCGATTCGACCTCTCTGCGGCCAAGCCGCGGATTCAACCCGGTGGTGATCACGCCGATCATCGCCGCCGCTGCGTAACACGTCGCGTAGTCGATGCCCGATGGCAGCCACAGCGCGACGACGTCTCCCTTGCCGGCGCCGAGGTCGGCGAACTGGGCGGCCACGCCACGGGCCCGGCCGATCCACTCCGCGAACGTCATTCGCGCTCCGGGCTCGACGTAGGCCTCGACGTCCCCGTGGACGGCGGCGGCCGCCTCCAACATCGCTCGGGTGTCGGCCACGGCGGCGCTCAGCGGTGCGCGGTTCACTACGGCTCCTCGGCGCCGAGAATCATTGTGCCGCTGGAGCAGAACCAGCCGCCGGTGCCGCTGACGCACGCGATCCGGGCGTCCGGCACCTGCCGCGGTCCGCATTCACCGCGTAGCTGACGCGCAGCCTCCACCAGCAGGAACAACCCCCGTTGGCCAGGGTGGCACGCCGACAGCCCGCCGCCGTCGGTGTTGGTGGGGAGTTCGCCGCCCAGCCGCAACGAGCCTTTCTCGACGAATCCGCCGCCCTCCCCCTTGGCACAGAAGCCGAGATCTTCAAGGGTGAGCAACAACATGTAGGTGAAAGCGTCGTAGATTTCGGCGACGTCGACGTCAGACGGCGAGACGCCGGCGCGGGCGAAGGCCAGCGGCCCGCTGACCGCGGCCGGGCCCACGGTGAGGTCGTCCCACTGGGAAGTCAGCATGTGCGAGGTGGTCTCGCCCGAGCCGAGCACCCACACCGGCTTACTGCGCAGATCTTTCGCGCGTCCCGCGTTGACGAGAACGGCTGCCGCCCCACCGTCACTGCGAATACAGCAGTGCAGCTTGGTGAATGGGTCGGCAATTATCGGTCCGTCGAGGACGTCGTCGATGGTGATCGGGTCGCGGTAGTAGGCCTCGGGATTGTCGGCCGCGTTGAACCGTGCGGACACGGCCACCTCGGCCAGCTGCTCGATCGTGGTGCCGTAGGTGAACATGTGTCGCCGCGCAGCCATGGCGTACTTGGAGATCAGGGTATGGCCGTACGGCGCCTCCCACTGCAGAGGTCCGCGAGCACCCCAGTTGATGTTGGCCCCCCGCAAACCTTTTCGAAGATCCGAGCGTGCAGTCGATCCGTAGGTCAACAGCACCACGTCGGCATGTCCGGCTGCGATCGCGTCGGCGGCATGGGCTGCCATCACCTCCCACGACGCACCCCCGACCGCGGTGGAGTCGATCCAGCGCGGCCGCAGCCCCAGATACTCGCCGACATCGACCGGGGGCAGGGTGCCCTGACCGGTGGAGGCCAACCCGTCGACATCACCGGGCGTCAGACCGGCATCAGCCAGGGCGCGGCGGCTGGCCTGGGCGATCAGCTCGTAGGGGCCTTTATCGTCGACCCGGCCGACGTCGGACAGGGCGACCCCCGCGATGGCGACGGCGCCGCTCACTGGGCGCGATCCTGGGCCAACAGCTCCGCCAGCACGTCGGTGGGCTCACCGAACAAGTGCCGAAACACGTGTGCGCGCTTGAGATACAGGTGC
>NZ_DASXHW010000122.1:0-3559 GCF_036488105.1 Mycobacterium sp.
CTGCTGTGCAGCACCTGTCCGGCCAGGCGGGTGTCGAAATGGGGACCGGTGACCCGGCGACGAAAGACGTCGCCGTTCCAGTCCGCGGCGGCCGAGGGCGGCGTAGCCAGATCGGCACCGATCGTCGACAGGTCGTCGGCATGGTTGGAGCCATCGGGATCGGCGTCGGCGCTCAGCGGCAGCATCGCGCAGCGGTAAAAGTCCAGGATCAGCCGGTCGGCCTGGTCGATGGTGGTGATCCGCAGCGCCATCAGCCCGGTCGGCGCCCGGCCCGGCTTGGCCGAGTTCTTCTTCAGCCCGACGATCTCGGTGCGGGTGAACAGCGTGTCGCCGATCGACGGGAATCGGAAGAATTGCAGGCCGCGATAGAACAGGTTGGCCTTCACGTGCTGGGTAGCCAGCGTCGACTGCCCGATCGCGACGTCGCACACCAGGCCCGGGTGCGCCAGCGGCGCCGGCAGGCCGGTCACCGCGGCGGACAGCTCGGCGTCAAGCGGCAGCCTGAGCCGGTCGCCGAGGATGCTCTGGTGCACCGCGGCCAACCCGGGCGTGAGCGTCATCGACGGCGCCCCGGTGAAGACCTGACCGGTGCGCACCTGGTCGAAGTAGGGGCCGACTGTCATCGGGACCCGCCGGCGAGGCGTGCCAACATGGGCGCATGAATGACGATGAGGCGATGTTGGTCGCGACGGTGCGCGAGTTCGTCGATAAAGAGGTCAGGCCAACGGTGCGCGAAGTCGAGCATGCCAATGAGTATCCCGAAGCGTGGATCGAGCAGATGAAGCGCATCGGGATCTACGGGCTGGCCGTGCCGGAGGCGTACGGCGGGACCCCGGTGTCGATGTGGTGCTATGCGCTGGTGACCCAGGAGTTGGCGCGTGGGTGGATGAGCCTGGCCGGCGCGATGGGCGGGCACACGGTGGTCGCCAAGCTGCTGACGTTGTTCGGCACCGATGAGCAGAAGCGGCGTTACCTGCCGGCGATGGCCAGCGGCCAGCTGCGGGCGACGATGGCGCTGACCGAGCCCGGCGGTGGCAGCGATCTGCAGAACATGTCGACCACCGCGCTCTCCGATGGTGACGACCTGGTCGTCAACGGCGCCAAGACGTGGATTTCCAACGCCCGCCGCTCGGGGCTGATCGCGCTGTTGTGCAAGACCGATCCGGCCGCCCAACCGCGGCATGCCGGCATCTCGGTGCTGCTGGTCGAGCACGGGCCCGGGCTCACGGTGTCGCGTGATCTGCCCAAGCTGGGCTACAAGGGTGTAGAGACCTGCGAGCTGTCCTTCGACGGCTACCGGGCGCCGCACACCGCGATTCTGGGCGGCGATGCGGGCAAGGGCTTTGCGCAGATGATGACCGGCCTCGAGACCGGCCGCATTCAAGTGGCATCACGCGCCTTGGGGGTGGCCACCGCAGCCCTCGATGATGCGCTGGCCTACGCCCAGCAGCGCGAAAGCTTCGGTCAACCGATCTGGAAACACCAGTCGGTCGGCAACTACCTGGCCGACATGGCGACCAAGCTGACCGCCGCCCGCCAGCTGACCCGCTACGCCGCCGAACGCTACGACAGCGGCCAACGCTGCGACATGGAGGCCGGGATGGCCAAGCTGTTCGCCTCCGAGGTGGCGATGGAGATCGCGCTCAACGCCGTGCGGATCCACGGCGGCTACGGATACTCCACCGAATACGACGTCGAGCGCTACTTCCGCGATGCCCCGCTGATGATCGTCGGCGAGGGCACCAACGAAATTCAGCGCAATGTCATCGCCGCGCAGCTGGTGTCCCGCGGCGGGCTCTAGGCAAAATCGGAGCCGAGTGGCCAGTTATGCCACGATTTTTCGAGATTTAGGGGTAATAACCGGCCACTCGACGGGCGGATGCGATGTCAGTGTCAGGCGATAGCGTCGCGGCATGATTTCCAGTCAAGAAAAGAAGATCCGTGCAGCGTTCGACAAGCTCGATTTGACGCTCGACCGAATAGCGGAGATACCGCCGGATGAGCTGACGTTCGAGGAGAAGTTGACGCTGTGGGCTCAGCTGGAAAGGCTGCGCCTGGCGTTGGCTGATGTCGCACAACGTTGCCGACGCGCCGCTTCGTGATGGACGTCCCACAGCTGGGTATCGAGCGTTACCACTGCACGCCGGTGGAGACGCAGAACTCGTTCTGCTCCGGGTCCGACATTCTGACCCATCGGGTTCCGCCGAAGCTCTGCACGCCATCGTCGATGCGACGCGCGCCGAGTGCCTGCAGCCGGTGCACCTCGGCCTCGACGTCGTCGACCACAATGTCGAGGTGCATGCGGTTCTTACTCGCTTTGGGTTCCGGAACTCCCTGAAGGAGTAACGGTGACGCGATCCCTTCGTTGGGGACAAGCACCGTCAGAGTCGCGTCCGCGTAGTGCTCGCGATAGTCGAGCGCCGCACGCCAAAACTTCGCGAGCCGCTTGGGCTCTGCACAGTCGAGCACGAGTTCCACCGCCGCCTTGCGTCCCATCACGTGCCTCCTGGTTGACTTTTCGCATCGACGAGGCCCCAGGTCAATGCTGTCTCCACGCTGATGCTTGACCCACTGAGAACCAAAAACGCTGTGCGCCAACGGCCTATCCGTCGTGTCACGCTTACGGTGCCGCCCGCTCCGGGGATCAGGCCAAGGCTCAGCTCCGGCAATCCGAATACCGCGTCGGGCGTGGCCTCGATCCGACCGCAGAACGCTGCCATCTCCAATCCGCTGCCTAACACTTGGCCGTGCACTTCGGCCCGGCACGCCGCGCCGAGTCGCCTGGTCACCGCGTCGAGAGCCAGCGCCGGGCTGTAGCGGGTGCGGGCCAGATGCGCGCTGGCCGGGTCGGCGAATGTGCCGAACTCGTCGAGATCGCCCCCGCTGCAGAACGACGGCCCATTGCCGGTCAGCACAACCTCGGCGATCGACGAATCGAGTTGCGCCACAGCTAAAACCTCGAGCAGCGCGGCGCGGGCGTCGGTCGAGAACGCGTTGTGGCGCTGCGGGCGGTTGAACGCGATCCGTAACGTGTCGCCGTCGCGGTGGGCCTGCACCGGATCGGCGATGTCGGGCATTACCGTCGGGCCACGGCCGGCCAGCCAGCGGGCGAACTCCGGGCCGGCCTGCAGCGTCGAGTAGGCCAGCGACTCGGTCACCACGCCGGACAGCGCCGAAGCGGCCGGATCCACCGACCGCAACACGTCGTCACACGTCGCCGCCGCGATCGGCCAGCGTTCGGCACGTGCGGTGAGGTCACTCAGCGCCGCGTCGATCGATGCGACGGTGATCACCCGGCGGTCGTCGGCGTGATCCTCGGTCAGCGTGAATGTGGCTCGTTCAAGCCAGAATTCGGATGCATCGGCCAACGACCCGACGGCCACCACCGGAACTCCGAGCAATGCAGAATCGAGCGCGGAGTCAGGCTCCGACACATCGACGACGCGCAGCGTCACACCGAATACTTCTTGACCAGTTCGTGTTTGAACATTTTTCCGGTATCGGTACGCGGCAGCTGCGCCTCGAACGAGATCGACCGTGGACACTTGTAGTGCGCCAA
>NZ_DASXHW010000158.1:0-4707 GCF_036488105.1 Mycobacterium sp.
GACCGCTGACCGTGCAGAACTGGAAGGGGTGAGCGCCGAGCGAGCGCCGCAAATTGTGGCGGGAGCTTTGGTCGCGGAGGCAAGTATGCGAGCGCTTTCGATAGAGACGGTGGACATTTGCCCGTGGGCGCTACGGGAGGGCCTCATTCTTCGCAAACTCGATAGCGAAGCCGACGGAACCGCCTTCGTAGAGACTTCCGTGCGAGATGCTGGTAATCAGCGAGCCAATCGGAATGGTGGCAAGAAATGACCGGACCAAACGACTCCACCCGACCCATCTCGGTTGCCGAGTTGCTGGCCAAGAATGGCACGCTTGGCGCCCCGGCTCCGACCCGCCGCCGCCGTCGCCGCGGAAATTCTGACGCGGTGACGGTCGCCGAACTGACCGGTGAGATCCCCATCATCACCGACGACATGGAGCCCGCGGCGCCCGAGCACCCGGGTCCGGGATCGCATGGGCGTCGGGCTCACGGAACCGCTCACGTCGACGACGAGGTTGCCGAGGCGCCTGCCGACGAGCCGGTCGAGAAGTCGTCGTACTGGTCTGAACCCGAGCCGCGCTGGCCGGCGTCCGCGCCGCCCCGTCCGCGCGAAGCGGCGCCCGAGCAGCGCGAGGCACGGCTTCAGCGCAGCTCCTATCCGCGCCCGGTGCGCACCAACGGGCGGGCCGCGCCCGAGCGCGTCGAGGCGCGCGACGACAAGTCGCCGGAGCGGGCCGGCGCCGAGGGCATGAGGCCCGACCCGCTCGAGGATTACGCCGGCATGTCGGTGGACGTGATGGACACCGATGTCCGAGACGCCGAGCCGGTCATCGAAGACTCCGCGTACGTGCGCTCGTATCTGCAGTCCGCCGGCAGCGACGTCGATTCACGTGATGCGGCCTACCACGACATCGCCGACGTCGCCGAGGAAGAGGACTACCCCGAAGACGGCGACGAACACGGTGAGTCGCACACCTGGTCCCGGTCGGAGAGCATGCGGTTCGGCGGAATAGTTGTGCTGCAATCGGTTTTGGCCGTCGCATTCGGTGCGGGGTTGTTCATCGCGTTCGATCAACTGTGGCGGTGGAACAACATCGTCGCGCTGGTGCTCTCGGTGCTCGTCATCCTCGGCCTGGTGGTCGGTGTGCGGGTGGTGCGTAAGACCGAAGACATCGGCAGCACGCTGATCGCGGTGGCGGTGGGGGCACTGGTCACGCTGGGGCCCTTAGCGTTGTTGCAATCCGGCTAGGCCGCAACAGAATCCACGTGCGCCCAGCTATCAAAGTCGGTCTGTCGACGGCCTCGGTCTATCCAGAGAAGACCGAGGCCGCTTTCGAGTACGCAGCCAACCTCGGCTACGACGGCGTCGAGCTGATGGTGTGGGGCGAGTCGGTCAGCCAGGACATCGGCGCGGTGGCCAAACTCTCACGCCGCTACCGGATGCCGGTGCTGTCGGTGCATGCGCCATGTCTGCTGATCTCGCAGCGGGTGTGGGGGGCCAACCCGATTCCCAAGCTGGATCGCAGCGTGCGGGCCGCCGAGAAGCTCGGCGCCCAAACCGTTGTCGTGCATCCGCCGTTCCGCTGGCAGCGGCGCTACGTCGAAGGTTTCGCCGAGCAGGTCGCCGAACTCGAGGCGTCCAGCGACGTGCTGGTGGCCGTGGAGAACATGTTCCCGTTCCGAGCCGACCGGCTCTTCGGTTCCGGCCAGACGATGGAACGGATGCGCCGGCGCGGCGGCGGGCCCGGGCCGGGCATCTCGGCGTTCGCCCCGTCCTACGACCCGCTGGACGGCGAGCACGCGCACTACACGCTGGACCTGTCGCACAGCGCGACGGCGGGCAGCGACGCGCTGGACATGGCGGAGCGGATGGGCGCCGGCCTGGTGCACCTGCATCTGTGCGACGGCAGCGGCTTGCCCGCCGACGAGCACTTGGCGCCGGGCCGCGGCAACCAGCCGACGGTCGAGGTCTGCCAGCTGTTGGCCGCCGGCGACTTCGCCGGCCACGTCGTGTTAGAGGTGTCCACGTCGTCAGCGCGGTCAGCCCACGAGCGCCAGGCCATCCTGGCCGAGTCGTTGCAATTCGCCCGCATGCACCTGTTGCGTTGACATTCAAGGACATTCGATAATTTGACCGCGTTATTCACCGCCGCGATGGAGCTCCGCGAGATCGACTCCGACGGCGTGCACAATGTCTACGAGGGCGAGCTGAACAAGCACTGGACCATCGGGCCCAAGGTGCACGGCGGGGCGATGGTTGCGTTGTGCGCCAACGCCGCTCGCACCGCCCACGGCGGACCCGTTGAGCCGGTGGCGGTTTCGGCCAGCTTTCTGTGGGCACCCGATCCCGGCCCGATGCGGCTGGTGACGTCGATGCGCAAGCGTGGACGCCGGATCAGCGTCGTCGACGTCGAGCTGACCCAGGGCGATCGCACTGCCGTGCACGCCGTGGTCACGCTCGGCGAGCCCGAGCATCTGGTGCCGCCGATGCTGTCGGCCAACCCGGCGGTGGGCCTGATGGATCCCGAGCCGCCCGACGATGTGGAGCCGATCGGCCGCGGCCACCGGCTGGCCGGGCTGGTGAACTTGTCCGAGGGCTGCGAAGTGCGGCCGCTGATCTCGTCGCTGGGCATTTCCACCGACGGCCGGCCGCCCGTGATCCAGAATTGGGTGCGGCCGCGCGGCGTGGCACCCGATGTGTTGTTCGCGCTGATGTGCGGCGACGTGTCGGCCCCGGTGAGTTTCGCTGTGAATCGCACCGGCTGGGCGCCGACCGTGCAGCTCACCGCATACCTGCGGGGGCTGCCGGCCGACGGATGGCTACGGGTGGTGTGCACGTGCACGCAGATCGGTCAGGACTGGTTCGACGAAGACCACACCGTCGTCGATTCGGCGGGCCGCATCGTGGTGCAGAGCCGCCAGCTGGCGATGGTCCCCGCGCCCTAACGACAAAACCCGCGGGCGTCTGGGATGCTGGGCGGCATGGCTCGAATCGCGCTTGTCGGTGGCGGCAGCATGGGTGAAGCTTTGCTGTCGGGCTTGCTGCGGGCCGGGCGGCAGGTCAAGGATCTGGTGGTCGCCGAGCGGATGCCGGACCGCGCCCGCTACCTCGCCGAAACGTATGGCGTGCTGGTCACGTCGCTGCCCGACGCGGTGGAGAACGCGACGTTCGTCATCATCGCCGTCAAGCCCTCCGACGTCGGCTCGGTGGTCGGTGAGATCGGAAAGGTCGCCGCGGAAGCTGACCACGACAGCCCGGATCAGGTGTTCATCACCGTCGCTGCCGGGGTCACGACGACCTACCTGGAATCCAAGCTGCTGGCGGGGACGCCGGTGGTCCGGGTGATGCCCAATGCGCCGGCATTGGTCGGTGCGGGTGTCAGCGCCATGGCTGCAGGCCGTTTTGCGACCCCTGAGCAGCTCAAGGAGGTCGCAGCGCTGTTCGACTCGGTAGGAGCGGTGCTGACGGTCCCCGAGGAGCACCTGGACGCTGTGACGGCTGTTTCCGGATCGGGCCCGGCGTACTTCTTCTTGATGATCGAGGCGTTGGTGGACGCCGGGGTCGGGGTAGGGCTGAGTCGCGCGGTGTCCACCGAGTTGGTGGCGCAGACGATGGCCGGCTCGGCGGCTTTGTTGCTGGACCGGATGGAACAGGACCGTGGAACGGGCAGTGACTCGGTGCGTGACCTGTCGCTGGACACCACCGCGACGCGGCTGCGTTCGATTGTTACCTCGCCGGGGGGCACCACTGCGGCTGCGCTGCGGGAATTGGAAAAGCACGGTTTGCGGGCGGCTGTCGATGACGCGGTGCGGGCCGCAAAAACACGCTCTGAGCAGCTACGAATTACATCTGAGTAATTTATAGAATTTTATTTATTTGCCACCACCCGTCGCAATAACCACACTAGTCCCGCTATTCTCCTTGTTGGTAAGCACCTGTGGGTGCCAGCGGAGGGGAAGCCGCTGGGACTGCAGGAGCCTGATTGATTGGGTTGCGATGACGTCTATGAACGGGCCATCGGCTGGCGGTAAATCGGGACGCGACACGGGTTCCGTAGACGGCCAGCAGCCCCGGACGCAATTCCTGACGGTTGCAGAGGTGGCAGCACTGATGCGGGTCAGCAAGATGACGGTCTACCGGTTGGTTCACAACGGTGAACTGCCCGCGGTCCGCGTCGGCCGGTCTTTCCGCGTGCACGCGAAGGCAGTGCACGACATGCTGGAGAGCTCGTACTTCGACGCTGGCTAGACGGACCGGAGTTGGGACCGCAAGTTCCGGCCCCGACACTTAAACCGTCGCGAGGGCACGCCGCGACGCATCGCAACGGTTTATGTCTCGCGGCTGTCCGGTCGCACCGGTGAGCCATTTCGGCCCACCGGCACCGGCTTTGGTGTTCGACCTGTCCTGCCGGGTAGAGTGTGCGGGTTATTGCATATGCCCGGCCACGGCGGACTCGGGCCGCCACACAGCACGACGACGATGCGGGACGCGCAGCGTCCTGACGAGGAGTCGGGCAATCCAGCACAGATAGCGGAGTTATGGGTTCAGTAATCAAGAAGCGGCGTAAGCGGATGTCGAAGAAGAAGCACCGTAAGCTGCTTCGCCGCACGCGGGTGCAGCGCAGAAAACTCGGTAAGTAACCCCTCCGCTGCGTGCTGGCCTCGTGTGCAGCAGATGCCGCGCCGGCGCGAGATCGTTAGGCTAATCAGGTGGACTCGTCGGTCG
>NZ_DASXHW010000274.1:0-2002 GCF_036488105.1 Mycobacterium sp.
CGTACTGGTCAGCCTGGTCGAATTCGGAATGCTCTTGCAGGGCGACGCGAGACGCCTCGATCTGGTGCACGGCGAAGGTTGCGGCGCACCGCTGGCCACGCACGTGCAGTGCGCGGAGGGCCACAATGTGCAGCTTGCTCACGCAGAGGCGCGGTTGCGGCCCAAACAAAAGCGCTGAGCCAGGCCACAAACCACACGCCTCACACCGCGCACTGTTTGAATGCACCTATGGTCGGTGCGTGGATCGGCTTCGCCGCCGGGCTGATGATGGTGACGGGGACGCTGATGAGCGTCGCGGGCACCCTGGTCGTTCCGCGGGCGGTCAATTCCCCGGCCAGCCGGCTGATCGCGTGGCTCCTCGACATCGTGTTTCGAATCCTCACCAAGCCGGTGCGTTCCTTCGGACGCAGGAACGCGATCCTGTCCTGGCAAGCGCCGATGTCCTTGCTCGCCCGGCTCGCCGCGTGGCTGGGCATGCTCGTCGTCGGCTTTGCGCTCTTATTGCTGCCGAGTATGAAAGGCCATCTGGGGCAAGCCGTTTCCGAAGCGGGGTCGTCGATCTTCACCCTTGGCTACGCGGCGCCGTCGACCGGTGACAGCACGACGCTGGAGTACCTGGCGGCGTTCACCGGGCTGGTCGTGATCGGACTGCAGGTCGGCTACCTGCCGACGCTGTACGCCGCGTTCAACAAGCGCGAAACCGAGGTCACGCTGCTCGGCACGCGGGCGGGCGTGCCGTCCTGGGGACCGGAGCTTCTGGCCCGCAGTCGGTGGGGCATCCAGGACGGCGACATGGCGCAGGTTGTCGAAACCATGTTTGTCTCGTGGGAGCGATGGGCCGCAGAAGTAGCCGAATCGCACACCACTTACGTCACTCTGGTCCGCTTCCGTTCGCCGCATCCGTTGTCACATTGGCTGACCTCGTTGATCGCGGTGATGGATGCCGCCGCCTTGCACCTGTCGCTGGCCCCGTCGCTCGAACCCAAATTGGCGCCACGCTTGGCGCTTCGGATGGGCTTCGTCGCCATCTCGCAGATCGCCCGGACAATGGGACAGCCGGTGCCCGACGAGCCCGGCAACGATGAGCCAATCTCGTTGACATTTAGCGACTTTCAACAGGCGGTCGCCTTACTCCGCGAAGTCGACTACCCGATCGAACGCTCGGACGAAGAGGCGTGGCCGCATTTCCGGGGTTGGCGGGCCAACTACGACGCGGCGGCGCTGCTGCTTGCCAAGCAACTCGACGCCCCACCGGCGCCATGGACGGGGACGCGGCGCTGGCCCTCCACTCCGATCGTCCCGCGTCGGCCGCCGGCCACGATGGCGCCCCGAGATCGACCGGACCGGTAGCCTCACCGCATGGAGCGTCCGCGGCGCGGTCCGGTGTGGTTGGGCATCGATGTGGCCTGTGTGCTGGTGTTTTGTGCCGTGGGGCGGCGCAGCCACGACGAGGGGCTCAACATCGCGGGCATCGCCTCGACGGCATGGCCCTTCCTGAGCGGGACCGCCCTGGGGTGGTTGGCCACTCAGGCCTGGCGCCGTCCGACAGCGGTATATCCCACCGGGGTCGTGGTGTGGCTGTGCACGGTCGTCGTCGGGATGCTGCTGCGTAAGGCCACCTCGGCCGGTGTCGCCGCAAGTTTCATCGTGGTGGCGGCATCAGTCACCGGGCTGCTGCTCTTGGGTTGGCGAGCGTTGGCCCAGCCCAGGCGGCGCGCAAAGCTCTCGAAATGGCAGGCGTGACCATGGCGCGAACAGACACCGACACCTGGGGGCCGGACACCAGTGTCGCAACCAACGCCACCTTGGTGGCGACCGCGAGGGCGCTGGCACACCGGGCGCGGTTGATCAACGACCCCTTCGCCGAGCCGTTGGTCAGGGCCGTCGGGAGGGACTTTTTTACCAAGGTGGCCAGCGGCGAGCTGGCTCTCAGCGATATCGGCGACGACAACGGATTAGCTTTGCTGACAGATCTTTTGGCAGTCCGTACCCGATTCTTCGA
>NZ_DASXHW010000321.1:0-4947 GCF_036488105.1 Mycobacterium sp.
TGAGCAGGCGGCGGGGTTGGCCACGCTTCACGGCGATGAGTTCGGCGCCGGCCCGACGATGCCGATGGTGCCGGGCACCTGGGGTGCAGACCCCGAGGCGCTTGGCGATTCCGGCGACGGGCGTGATCAAACCTGACGACCTCCTCGTCGAAACTGTGACCAGTCGCTAAGAGTGGGCGGTGCCATACCGGGACGTCGGGGTAGCCAGTATTGCGGCGATAGCGGTGGTCAGCGGCACCGACAAGGCTAGTGCGATGCCGCCGACGGCGGAGCGGGCAATCTCGATGGCAACGCTCTCGCTGGTCAGCACGTCGCTCAGAGAGCGGTTGGCGACACTGAACAACAGCAGCAATGGCAGCGCGCTGCCGGCGTAGGCCAGCACCAGCGTGTACACCGTGCTGGCGATGTGGTCGCGCCCCACCCGCATCGCTGCGCCGAAAATCACCCGCCGAGAGGTGCCGTCGCTGAGCTTTGCCAGTTCGAACACCGTCGACGCCTGGGTGACGGTGACGTCGTTCAGCACGCCGAGGGAGCCAATGATGAAGCCGGCCAGCAGCAGCCCGGTGATCGACACATGTCCGAGGTAGGCTGACACTTCAGCGTTCTGGTCTTCCGACAGTCCGGTCAGGTGCGCGAGTTGGATTGCCCCCGAGGAGAATACGGCCGCCAGTAGCAGGGAGGTCAGCGTGCCCAGCAGCGCCGCACTGGTCTGCAGGCTTACGCCGTGCGCCAGGTAGATGACCGCATACAAGATTGCTGCGGACGCGATCAGTGCCACCGGGATGGCCGGCGCGCCGTCGCGCAGGGCGGGCAGCAGGAAAACCACCAGCACAACAAATGCCGCGACGATGCCCAACAACGCCCTCAGGCCGCGCCAGCGCGCGACCGCGACGATCATCACAGCGAAGGTGGCTGCCAGCGCGATCAGGGCCCAGGTCCGCTCAAAGTCGTAGAACGCGTAGCTGGTAACGCCGCCCTGGCCAACTTGGCGGCTGAGGCGGACGTGGTCGCCGGCGGCAAGGTGCGGCTGGCCCGGTCCGGGGCTGAATTCCAGGAGGGTGTTCGCCCCGCTGTTCGGACCCGAGTCGATGCCGATCAGGTCTAGCGCGCAGTGCCCGCCGCCCGCAGGCGCCGGCGCAGCGGGAGCGATAAGCACGGTGCCCGCCGATGGACTTCCGCAGGTAGCGATCTCGCTGGATAGCACATGCCCGGCTTCGGTGGTGACCGCGCCGCCCGTCGCGTTCTGGAACGGCATCGGGATGTCAACCTTTTGCGTGTGAGGCCATAGGATCACTGTGCCGGCGATCACGGCGATGCCTACAACGGCCAGCAATCCGACGACCGCCTTGGCGGCCAGTGGGCCTAGCGGGGCTGGACCACCAGGCAGCGCATGGGAATGCGAGTGCGAATGGGTCACCCGGTCACCGCTTGGGAGTTGCTGGCCACAAGGCTCCGCGATTTCGGCGGGGGCGGTACATTGTTCAATGTGGCGCACGCCCGTTGTGAAATGTCCTGACGGGCAACCGAATGGGGTGACTCGCCAGCTGCACGACGAACCAGACCATGCAGGCGATAGCCACGATGACAAAGCTCGGCGGCATGTTGAACATGGCCGACAGCCCGAGTCCTGCCCAGACTGAGGCAACGCTGATGGCCGTCGAGAGGAACATCGCGATCAAGGGCCTGGCTGTCAGCCTGATGGCGGTCGCGGCGGGCGTCACGAGAAGAGCAAAAAGTAGCAAGGTTCCGACGACTTGAACCGCCATCGTCACCGCGAGCCCGAGCAGCGCCATGAAGATGATCGATAACCACTGCACTGGAACACCTTTGGCCTGCGCGACCAGTGGGTTGACCGACGCGAACAATAACGGGCGATAAACGAAGCCCACGCAGAGCCCGAGCAGTATCAGCAAGCCGGCAAACGTTATCAGCTGGACGTGCGAGATGGCCAGGAGATTCCCGAACAGAACGTTGGTCATCGTGCTGGCGTTTTTGGTTGCGAGAGAAGAGAAGAGGAGTCCCAAGCCTATCGCCATCGCCAAGACGGTCCCGGTCGCGACGTCGCGGTCGCCGACCCTTTTACCGAGCGCGCCAATGACGAGTGCACCGCCTACGCAAAAGGCGCCGAGGCCCAAACCGACGGGCAGACCAATCAACACCGCACCTGTCGCCCCCGGCAGACCAATATGCGCCACAGCGTGCGCGGCAAACGCGGCATTGCGGATCACGATGAAAAAGCCGAGCAGACCCGCGACCAGAGCCACGATCGTGCCGCCCAGCAGGGCATCCCGCATGAAGGGTGAAATCAATATGGGCCACCAATTGTCCTGGTACCCGATGGCAAGCCACCGGACTGTCATACAACGCTCCGCATATAAAGCCCGCCTTGGGAAGTGTGGGCGACTTCGATCGGCGTGCCGTAGATGTCGCCGAGCAATTCTTCCTCGACAACGCCATCGATGGCGTTGTAGTGCGGATGTCCGTCGAGTAGATAGATCGCACCATCGAGGACGCTCAGGAAAGGATTCAGGTCATGTGTGACTACGAGGATCGTGACGCCCAGGTTTTCATGCAGGCCGCAGAGCAGTCTCACGATTTCGCGCTGAGTACCGAGGTCCAGGGATGCCAGGGGCTCGTCCAAGATCAGCAGCTTTGGCCGTGCGACGAGCGCCGCGGCGATCGCCACCCGCTGACGTTGGCCGCCGGAGAGTCGGGAGAGGCGCTTGCCGGCGAGTTCGGCAATTTGAACAGACCGTAAGGCCTCGTCGACGCGGCGGCGTTGCGAGGCGGTGACGCGCCTGAGTGCGTAATGATCGCCGTTCAGCCCAAGCATTACCGCGTCGACGACGCGGATCGCCTCATCAGAGCGCGAGACGTAGTTCTGTGGAACGTAGCCGATGGAATTGTTTTCCCCACCCGGACGCTTTCCGAATACTCGGACATTGCCGGCGGCAACCCGCACGAGTCCCAAGATCACTTCAACCAGGGTCGTTTTGCCGGCTCCGTTAGCGCCGATGACCGCGACGATGCCGCCCGGCGGCACCTCGAAAGTTCCCTGTGACCAGATCAGCCGTCCGTCCCGCACCACGCTGACATCCTCGAAGACCAGGGCCGCGCTATCGACCACGTTGCTACGCAGGGACATTGAGCGCCCTGGCCAGTGCCGTGAGTTGGTCTATTTGCCAACTCTGGAACGATTTGTCCCGGGCTGCCACCGTCTCGCTAGCATCGACTACCGGCACACCGGACTCTTGCGCAGCCGTTCGGATCTGATCCGGCAGTGGCCCCTCGGTCTGTGGATTCAAGACGAGCACATCGATCTGACGGTTTCGCAGCTCCGTGCGGAAGGCGTTGAGATCACCTGGAGACGGATCCGTCTGGTTCGCCACGGCCCGCCGATAGCCCGCCGGTGTCTTGTCGATAAGGCCCAGGGCGTTAGCCATGTAGCTGAAGATGCCCTCGGTGGCGGCATACGACTTGCCCGATGAAGCTGCTTTGATCTTGGCGATCAGAGCGTTATAGGGCTTGAGGTCGGTGGTGAATGTTGTTCGCTGGGTGGCGAAATAGCCTGCAGCCGAAGGAGATAACCGAGTCAGCTCCGAAGTCACCACGTCGGCGACGGCGGTGACCGCCGACGGGCTGTACCACAAGTGTGGGTTGGCGCCGTCCGGGGTCTCGGTGACAGCGGCGGCACTGATCAAAGGAACTTTGGGCACCGTGGTCGCCGCCAGTTTCGAGGCCCACGGATCGTAATCCGCCCCATTCACCACAACGAGTTGCGAGCCGGAGAAGTAGGACGCGTCCGCCGGCGAGGGCTCGTAGTCGTGCGGGTCAACCGATGAGCTCACCAGAACGGTTTTCACCTTCGCGCAGTTTCCGCCGAGTGTCCCGACGATGTCGCCCCACTGATCCACGCTGACCACCACGTTGACCGGCGCGACCGGGCACAGCCCGGCCGCAGATACGCCGGTATGAGTCGAAGAATCGGTGTCGGTGCACCCCGCGAGGCCCGGTACGAACCCAAGAATCAGGCTGGTGGCTAAGCGCAATTCACGAAGCCGCGAAGCAGATAAACCGAAAACGATAACCATTGTCGATGAGGATACGACAGGTCTGTCGATCGGTCCGCGCGACTCGAGTCCCCGCGCGGTGTTGACTGGGGATCGGCTGGGCGACGACAGGTCGAGACGACGCCACTGATGTCGACCAACCTTGCCGAAGCTAAATATTACGGTAGACGGCTTATCATGGTAATGATAATCTTTTTCATCTAGCATCTGTGCAAAGCTAGTTCGGCGGGCACATTAAACGGGGTGGCGTGGAACGCGTTGACATCGGGGTGTTTTCGGCTCCGATGGCTCGGCGGTGGATCGACTACTATGCAATTGGTCAAGCCGCTGGTCAGGGCTGTAGCGCAAGTTCAGGCGTCAAAGCTGGAGCACATCAATCGCAATCGATGAGAAAGGTACTTCCATGAGTTTGTTGGATGCTCATATTCCGCAGTTGGTGGCGTCGCAGTCGGCGTTTGGCGCCAAGGCGGGGTTGATGCGCTCGACGATTGGTCAGGCCGAGCAGGAAGCGATGTCGTCGCAGGCGTTTTTCGCCGGTGATGGTGCGGCGGCGTTTCAGGCTGCGCATGCCCGGTTTGTGGCGGCGGCGGCAAAGGTGAATTCGCTGCTGGATATCGCGCAGGCCAACCTTGGGGATGCCGCGGGCACCTATGTGGCCGCTGACAGTGCTGCGGCGAGCAGCTACCCCGGCTTCTGACCCGATTACGGCTTGAGGAAAGGGATTTGTGATGTCGCAGATCATGTACAACTACCCGGCGATGCTGGCACACGCGGCCGACATGGCCGGCTATGCCGGCACGCTGCAGAGCTTGGGCGCCGATATCTCCAGCGAGCAGGCCGCGTTGCAGGCCGGTTGGCAGGGTGACACCGGGATGAG
>NZ_DASXHW010000381.1:0-4773 GCF_036488105.1 Mycobacterium sp.
TCGAAGAACCGGCCGCTGTAGACCAGCTCCTTCGCGCGACTGGCACCGACCGTGCGGGCCAGCCGCGCCATGCCGTCGCCGCCGGGCACCAGGCCGGCCAGGATCTCCGTCGCACCGAACCGCACGTTGTCACCGCTCACCCGCCAGTCGGCGGCCAGCGCCAACCCCAAGCCGGCCCCCAGCGCGTATCCGGTGATCGCCGCGACCGTCGGCTTCGGGATCGCCGCGACAGCGTCGACGGCGGCGCGGTGCACGCGGGCCCAGCTCTCGGCCTCCGACGTGGTCAACGTCCGCAGCTGAGGAGTGTCATCGCCCGCGGAGAAGATCTCGTGGCCGCCGAAAAGGACGACGGCGGCGATGTCCTCGCGGTTAGTGACCTCGGCGGCGGCCTGCTCGATCTCGCGATAGACCTGCCTCGTCATGGCGTTGGTAGGCGGGCGCGACAACGCCAAAGTCCCCACGCCCGGATGGTGCGTGCCCAGGCGGACGCTGACGAACTCGCTCAAATCCGCCACCCCAATCCGCCGGCTTTGCGGGCGCGGTGATAACGGTCGGAGTCGAAGAACTCGAAAATCCAGTTGTCGCCATCGATTTCGAGGTTCGGCTGCACGGTCACGATCTGACGTTCGACCGCCAACACGTCGGCAACCGTGTGCCCGTTCAGCGAGTCCAGCTGAGTCCAGGTCGGCGGCAGCAGGAAGCAGCGGCCGGCTTCGAACTCGGCGATGGCCGCTTGCGGCGTCGCCCACTCTGCCCGGTCAGACTCGGTGTTGTCGCCGTCAGCGCGCTGACCTTCCGGCAGCGCCCCGACGAAGAAGTAGGTGTCGTAGCGGCGGGTGCGCTCGTTCTCGGGCGTCACCCAATTTGCCCACGGCCGCAGCAGATCGGCCCGCAGGACCAGGTTTTCGCGACGCAGGAAGTCGGCGAACGACAGCGTCCGGTCCGCCAGCGCCTGACGGGATTCGCGGTAGACCGATGCGTCGCCGACGATGGCACCCGGGGCGTCGGCCGGGCCGGCGAACAGCACACCGCATTCCTCGAAGGTCTCACGCGCGGCGGCGCACACCAGCGCCTCGGCCAGCTCGTTGTCGGTGCCGAAGCGCTGCGCCCACCACGCCGGCGGCGGTCCCGCCCAGGCGATGTCGGCGCTGCGGTCGCGGTCGTCGACGCCGCCGCCGGGGAACACCACCGTTCCCGCGGCGAATTCCATTGCGGCGTGGCGCCGCATCAAAAAGAGCGCTATGCCGTCGGCGGTGTCTCGCACCAGCATCACGGTCGCGGCCGGCCGTGCCGGCAACGGTACGTACGAGTCGTCAGTCATGAGCGCCTCCGATGGGCCGCGCGGCTGCGAATGCGCCGGGCGAAGTAACGCCCATCGATCACGTCGACCGCAATCGACTGGCCGAACGCCGCGGACAGATTGTCTCCGGTCAGCACGTCGGACAGCAAACCCGCCGCGACGACCTGTCCTTCCGACATCAGCATGCAGTGGCTGAAACCGGGCGGAATCTCCTCGACGTGATGAGTGACCAGGACCAGCGCCGGCGCGTCGGGATCGGCGGCCAGATCGGCCAACCGCGAAACCAGCTCCTCGCGCCCGCCCAGGTCGAGACCGGCCGCGGGTTCGTCGAGCAGCAGCAGCTCGGGGTCGGTCATCAGCGCGCGGGCGATCAGGATCCGCTTGCGCTCACCCTCCGACAGTGTTTCGTAGGTGCGGTCGGCCAGATGCTCGGCGCCCAGGCTTTCCAGCATGTCGAGCGCCCGGTGGTAGTCGACGTCCTCGTAGCGTTCCCGCCAGCGGCCCAGCACCGCGTAGCCGGCCGACACCACCAGGTCGCGCACCACCTCGTTGCCCGGAATCCGTTGCGCCAGCGCCGAGGAACTCAAACCCACCCGCGAGCGCAGCTCGGACACGTCGACCCGGCCGAGGCGCTCCCCCAGCACATAGGCGATGCCGGACGAGGGATGCTCGGCGGCCGCGGCGATACGCAGCAACGAGGTCTTGCCGGCGCCGTTGGGCCCGATGATCACCCAGCGTTCGTCGAGCTCGACCGACCAGGTCACCGGCCCGACCAGGGTGTGGCCGTCGCGGCGCAGCGACACATCGGTGAAGTCGATCAACAGGTCGGGGTCGACTGCCTCGCTCCCGGTTTCGGCCACCCGCCCATCGTGCCGTACCGCGACGCCATGACGGCTGTCGGGTCGCGCGGTCGGTTCGGCTGCGTAGCGACCCGCGGCGCCCGGCTTCGCCGCGCTTGCGATCGCTACCGGTTCGGCGGGATGTCGACGCGGCTGACCACCCCGTCGAGCGCGTCCGCGGCCTCGATCTCGCCGCGCGTCACGCCGAGCAGGAACAGCACCGTGTCCAGGTACGGGTGGCTCAGCGACGCATCGGCCACCTCCCGCAGCGCGGGTTTCGCGTTGAACGCCACACCCAGGCCTGCCGCGGCCAGCATGTCGATATCGTTGGCCCCGTCGCCGACGGCGACGGTCTGCGCCATCGGCACCCCGACCTGATGAGCAAAGTCCCTCAGCGCCTTGGCTTTACCCGCGCGATCGACGATCTGGCCAACGACCCGCCCGGTGAGCTTTCCGTCGACGATCTCGAGCTCGTTGGCGGCGACGAAGTCCAGCATCAGCTCGTGCGCCAACGGTTCGATGACCTGCCGGAAACCGCCGGAGACCACACCCACGTGATAGCCCAGCCGGCGTAGCGTACGGATTGTAGTCCGCGCACCGGGGGTCAGCTCCACGGCTTCGGCGACCTCGTCGAGCACCTCCGCGGGCAGGCCCGCCAGCGTGCCGACCCGCTGGTGCAGCGATTCGGCGAAGTCGAGTTCACCGCTCATGGCGGCATCGGTGATCGCGGCGACCGCGTCCTGCGCGCCCGCGCGGGCGGCCAGCATCTCGATCACTTCCTGCTGGATGAGCGTCGAGTCGACGTCGAACACGATCAGCCGTTTCGCGCGCCGCGCGATGCTGTAGTCCTCCAGCGCCACGTCGACGCCGACGTCGCCGGCCACCCGGGTCAGCACCTCCTGCAACTGCCCGCCGACCCCGGGCGGCACGGACACCCGCAGTTCCAGGCCGGTGACCGGATAGTCCGAGACGCCGCGGATGAGGTCGATGTTGACGCCCAGGGCGGCCACCTCGTGGGCAACCGTGCCGAACGCTTCGGCAGTGATCGGCCTGCCCAGCACCATGATCGTGTGCGTCGAGGGGTCCCGGATGACCGGCAGATCGTCGCTGCGCTCGACGGTGACGTCCAGGCCGACGCCATGGATCGCCGCTTCGATTTCGTCGCGGAACGCCGTGCCCTCGGCTACGTCCAGCGGCGCCGACACCAGCACGCCTAGCGTCAGCCGGTTCCGGATCACGACCTGTTCGACGTTGAGCAGCTCAACCGCGTGCCCCGAAAGAACTTCGAACAGCGCCGACGTCACGCCTGGCTTGTCGTGACCGGTGACCGTGATCAACGCCGACACCTTGCGGGGTGTACTCACCCCAAATTGCCCCCGCTAGAGGCCATTACGTGCGAACGCTGACGTCGTCGGATCGGGTCACGTCGCCGTCCGACGGACCGTGGGCCCGGCCCACGTGAGCCTCGGCGCGCAGCCGGTCCACCATGTGCGGGTAGTGCAGCTCGAATGCCGGGCGCTCCGAACGGATTCGGGGCAGCTCGGTGAAGTTGTGCCGCGGCGGCGGGCAACTGGTCGCCCACTCCAGCGAGTTGCCGTATCCCCACGGGTCGTCGACCGTGACCACCTCGCCGTAGCGCCAGCTCTTGAAGACGTTCCAGACGAACGGAATCATCGACACGCCAAGGATGAACGCACCGATCGTCGACACGACGTTGTAGGGCTGGAACCCATCGGTGGGCAGGTAATCGGCGTAGCGACGCGGCATCCCAAGGTCGCCCAGCCAGTGCTGGATCAGGAACGTCGTGTGGAAACCGATGAACGTCAACCAGAAGTGCAGCTTGCCCAGCCGCTCGTCGAGCAGTCGGCCGGTCATCTTCGGGAACCAGAAGTAGGTGCCGGCGAAGGTGGCGAACACGATGGTGCCGAAGAGGACGTAGTGGAAATGCGCGACCACGAAATAGCTGTCGGTGACGTGGAAGTCCAGCGGCGGGCTGGCCAGCAGCACACCGGTGAGGCCACCCAACAGGAAGGTGATCATGAAGCCTATCGAGAACAGCATCGGCGTCTCGAACGTCAACTGCCCCTTCCACATCGTGCCGACCCAGTTGAAGAACTTGATTCCGGTCGGCACCGCGATCAGGTAGGTCATGAAGGAGAAGAACGGCAGCAGCACCGCGCCGGTGGCGAACATGTGGTGCGCCCACACCGCGACCGACAGCGCGGCGATCGACAGCGTCGCGTAGACCAGCGTGGTGTAACCGAAGATCGGCTTACGCGAGAACACCGGGAAGATCTCGGTCACGATGCCGAAGAACGGCAACGCCACGATGTAGACCTCGGGGTGTCCGAAGAACCAGAACAGGTGCTGCCACAACAGAACTCCGCCGTTGGCCGAGTCGTAGATGTGAGCGCCCAGGTGGCGATCGGCGGCCAGTCCGAACAGTGCAGCGGTCAGCAGCGGGAAGGCCAGCAGCACCAGGATGGACGTCACCAGGATGTTCCAGGTGAAGATCGGCATCCGGAACATCGTCATACCCGGCGCCCGCATACACACGACCGTGGTGATCATGTTGACCCCGCCCAGGATGGTGCCCAGACCGGCGACGATCAGGCCCATGATCCACAGGTCGGC
>NZ_DASXHW010000392.1:0-4655 GCF_036488105.1 Mycobacterium sp.
CGCCTTGCGCGGAACGATCGTCGGCAGCACGTTGTCCTGGACGGTCTCCTTGGTCACCACGACCTTGGCGACGTCGTCGCGGCTGGGGATGTCGTACATCACCGGCAGCAGGACTTCTTCCATGATCGCGCGCAGGCCACGGGCACCGGTGCCGCGGTGGATCGCCTGGTCGGCGATCGCCTCCAAGGCGTCCTCGCTGAACTCGAGTTCGACGTTGTCCATCTCGAAGAGCCGGGTGTACTGCTTGACCAAAGCGTTCTTTGGCTCGGACAGGATCTTGACCAGCGACTCCATGTCCAAGTTCGTCACCGAGGCGACCACCGGCAACCGGCCGATGAACTCCGGAATCAGCCCGTATTTGATCAGGTCCTCGGGCATGACCTCGGCGAAGTGGTCGGTGGTGTCGATCTCGGCCTTGGAGCGCACCTCGGCCCCGAAGCCCAGACCGCGCTTGCCGACCCGGTCGGAGACGATCTTCTCCAGACCCGCGAACGCACCCGCCACGATGAACAACACGTTGGTGGTGTCGATCTGAATGAACTCCTGGTGCGGGTGCTTACGACCGCCCTGCGGCGGCACCGACGCCTGGGTGCCCTCCAGGATCTTCAGCAGGGCCTGCTGCACGCCTTCCCCGGACACGTCGCGGGTGATCGAGGGGTTCTCGCTCTTGCGGGCGATCTTGTCGACCTCGTCGATGTAGATGATGCCGGTCTCGGCGCGCTTGACGTCGTAGTCGGCGGCCTGGATCAGCTTGAGCAGAATGTTCTCGACGTCTTCGCCGACATAGCCGGCCTCGGTCAGCGCCGTGGCGTCGGCGATCGCGAACGGGACGTTGAGCATCTTGGCCAGGGTCTGGGCCAGGTAGGTCTTTCCGCAGCCGGTGGGGCCCAGCATCAAGATGTTGGACTTGGTCAACTCGACCAGCTCGCTGGAGCGGGAGTCGCGACCCTTCTCACCGGCCTGGATTCGCTTGTAGTGGTTGTAGACCGCGACCGCGAGGGTCCGCTTGGCGGTGTCCTGACCGATGACGTAGCCCTCCAGGAATTCCCGGATCTCGGCAGGCTTGGGCAGTTCGTCGAGTTTTACGTCGTCGGCGTCGGCGAGTTCCTCTTCGATGATCTCGTTGCACAGATCAATGCACTCATCGCAGATGTACACGCCTGGCCCCGCAATGAGCTTTTTTTCCTGCTTCTGGCTCTTCCCACAGAACGAGCACTTCAGCAGGTCGCCGCCGTCTCCGATGCGCGCCATGGTGCTGGGGGCCTACTTCCTGTTCACCGTGTTGATGGTGCTATGTCGCGTGTATTCCCGACGCTACCCGCTTGCTCCACGGCGATGCGACCGATAGAGGTGAATCGCGTCGGTGATATTCGTGTTGTGCGCCTGAACATATCGCCTTGCGGTCCCCTACGCGCGCCTGAACGCGCAGCTGTGTCTTTGGCGTGTCGCGGCCGTTATGCGACTGAGAGGCAGACGAACCCGACACCCATCCAGCGGCGGCGGCCCTGAATTAGCCCCGCGCGGCTGCCAGTTAGGCCGTCGACGCCGAGAGCTTCCGGTACTCCAGCACGGTGTCGATGATCCCGTATTCCTTCGCCTCGGCGGCGGTCAGAATCTTGTCCCGGTCGGTGTCCTTGCGCACGACCGCGGCGTCCTTGTTGGTGTGGTGCGCCAGCGTCGTCTCCATCAGCGTGCGCATCCGCTCGATCTCGGCGGCCTGGATCTCCAGGTCAGAGAACTGGCCCTGGATCACGCCGGACAGCGACGGCTGGTGAATCAGTATCCGGGCGTTGGGCAGCGCCATGCGTTTACCCGGGGTGCCCGCGGCCAGCAGCACGGCCGCGGCAGAGGCGGCCTGACCCAGGCACACCGTCTGGATGTCGGCCCGCACGTACTGCATGGTGTCGTAGATCGCCATCAACGACGTGAAACTGCCGCCGGGCGAGTTGATGTACATAGTGATGTCGCGGTCGGGGTCCAGCGACTCCAGCACCAGCAACTGAGCCATGACGTCGTTGGCCGACGCGTCGTCGACCTGGACGCCCAGGAAGATGATGCGTTCCTCGAACAGCTTGTTGTACGGGTTCGACTCTTTGACACCCCAGCTGGAGTGCTCGACGAACGACGGCAGGATGTAACGCGCCTGGGGCGCGAGCTCGGGGTTCATTCGGCTTCTCCGTTGATGTGCTCGGCGCGGGTGATGATGTGGTCGACGAATCCGTACTCCAGGGCCTCAGGGGCGGTGAACCACCGGTCGCGATCGGAGTCGGCTTCGATGCGCTCGATCGACTGGCCGGTGAATTCGGCGTTGAGCCGGAACATCTCTTTCTTGATGACGGTGAATTGCTCTGCCTGGATGGCGATGTCGGCCGCGCTACCGGTCACCCCGCCCAGCGGTTGGTGCATCAGGATGCGAGCGTGCGGCAGCGCGTAGCGCTTGCCTTTGGTGCCGGCAGCCAACAGGAACTCGCCCATCGAAGCCGCCATGCCCATGGCGTAGGTGGCGATGTCGCACGGCGCCAGCACCATCGTGTCGTAGATCGCCATTCCGGCGCTGATCGATCCTCCGGGCGAGTTGATGTACAGGTGGATGTCCTTGGTCGCGTCTTCGGCGGCGAGCAGCAGGATCTGCGCGCAGAGCCGGTTGGCGATGTCGTCATCGACCTGCGATCCCAGGAAGATGATGCGCTCGGAGAGCAATCGCTCGTAGACCGAGTCGGTGAGGTTCAGACCCATCGCGCTGGCGCGCATTTCAGTCCCACGGCTCACAGTGGGTTACCTGCTTTCTCGAGTTCCGTATTCACCGACACTAACCAACCGGGGCCGTCGAGCACTCCCCGAAGCCCCCGCGTTCGCTTACAGCGTCACTTCGAGTCGCCTGCGGCGTCCGCATCGTCATCGTCGGACTCTTCGACGTCGCCGTCCTCCGGGCTGCGCTTGCCGAAGAACTCGGTGGTGTCGATGACGGTGCCGTCGCTGTCTTTGACGGTGGCCGCCTCGACCACTGCGGCGATGGTCAGCCCACGGCGCACATCGGCGAACATCGCCGGCAGCTGGTTTTGCTGCTGCAGGTAGCCAAGCAGTTCTTGCGGCTGGATGCCGTACTGCCGCGAGGTGACCACCAAACGTTCGGTGAGGTCTTCCTGCCCCACCTGGATGTCGAGGTCGTCGCCCAACGCGTCGAGCAGCAGCTGCGTCTTGATGGCCTTCTCCGCCTCCGCGCGGGTGTCGGCGTCGAATTTCTCACGCGACGAACCCTGCTTTTCAAGCGCTTCGGCGAACTTGGCTTCGTCGTGGTTGAGCCCGTGCAGCGCGTTGTGCACCGTGCTGTCCACCTGGGCCTGCACGATCGCTTCGGGCAACGGCATGTCGACCTGCTCGATCAAGGCATCCAAAGCGGCGGTGCGAATCTCCTCGGCCTGCTGGACGCGCTTGGTCCGGCTGACCTGATCGGAGAGATTGGCGCGCAACTCGTCGATCGTGTCGAATTCGCTTGCCAGTTGGGCGAATTCGTCATCGGGTTCGGGCAGCTCACGTTCTTTGGCCGAGACGACGGTGACGGTGATCTCAGCCTCCTTGCCGGCGTGCGGGCCGGCGGCCATCTCGGTGGTGAACGCCTTGGACTCACCGGCCTTCAGGCCGATGATCGCGTCGTCGATGCCCTCGACGAGTTGGCCGGAGCCGACCTGGTGGGACAGACCCTTCGTGGACGCCTCCGGCACGTCCTCGCCGTCGATGTTGGCCGACAGGTCGATCGAGACGAAGTCGCCGGAGGCGACGGGACGCTCGACTCCGGTCAGGGTGCCGAACCTGGCACGCAGCGACTGCAATTCGGCGTCGACGTCCTCGTCGCTGACCTTGATCGGGTCGACAGAGATCGTCAGCGAGCTCAGATCGGGCAGGGTGAAATCGGGGCGTACGTCGACCTCGGCGGTGAAGACCAGCTCCTCGCCGTACTCCTTCTTGGTGACCTCGATCTCCGGCTGGCCAAGAGGCCGCACGTCGGACTCCGTCACGGCCTGGCCGTAGCGGCTGGGCAAAGCTTCGTTGACGACCTGGTCCATGATCGCCTCACGGCCGACGCGGGCCTCCAGCAGCTTGGCCGGAGCCTTGCCCGGACGGAAACCCGGGAGCCGCACCTGCTTGGCAAGCTCCTTGTAAGCCCGGTCGAAGTCCGGCTTTAGCTCTTTGAAAGGCACCACTACGTTGATGCGAACCCGGGTTGGGCTCAGCTGCTCGACGGTGCTCTTCACGCGTGCGCTCCTCGGTTGTCCTGATTGGCCTGGTAATGCTCAAGCCCGTTGGGTGTGGCATGCCAGTCGGGGTGACAGGATTTGAACCTGCGGCCTTCCGCTCCCAAAGCGGATGCGCTACCAAGCTGCGCTACACCCCGCGGTGACCTCGAAATCCTACGGCCAAGCCACACCGTCCCCGCAGTGGCCTACCACCAGGTCACGGGACGACAACATTTGGATTTGATGTCTGCCGCGCCGTAAAGTCGCGCTCGACTAATCCATGCGGGCGTAGCTCAATGGTAGAGCCCTAGTCTTCCAAACTAGCTACGCGGGTTCGATTCCCGTCGCCCGCTCGATACCGGCGCCGGCAACCGAGGCGGACTAGGCTGACAACGCTTAGTGCGACCTACGGCGGCCCGG